>NZ_AMRI01000013.1 GCF_000299915.1 Gallaecimonas xiamenensis 3-C-1 | reverse complement strand
GCCCCCCCCCGCCACTCCAGGGCCTGGCCAGGCGCCACCTGGCCCAGGAAGCGGCGGCCGGCAAACCAGTAAAGACGGCTGGCGTCGGAGGCGGCGTCGGCCCGCAGGGCGATGTGCTCGCTTGGCCGGCTGGTACGCAGGCTGTAGGTGACGTTCTTCAAGGGCGAGCGGATCAGCGGCTCGGCGCGGCTGGCGGCGCCTTGGGTCTGGCAGGCGGCCGGTGGCGCCGGCGGCTGGCGCCCGGGCAGGCCGGCCTGCTCGAACAGGGCCGCCATGTCCGACGGCCAGAAGGCGAACACTTCCTGGTGCTGGGTGCTGGGGTCGTAAGGGGGGCAGACGGCGGCGCCGCTCCGGTTGTCCACCCACACCGGCCGGTGCAGGCTGGACACCTTGATGGGGGACACCCCGGGAATAAACCAGCCGTCCACCACCTTGGGGCACCAGGGGTTGGGGAGGTCCCCGGAGGCGGCGCAGATCTTCACCTGCTTGACGGTAGCGGGGGCCTTTGGGGCCAGGTCGGCGGTGCCCGGCAGGCTGCCCTGCAAGGCGTCGCTGATGGCGAAGAACAGCGGCCCGGCGGTTTCCACCCCTACAAAGGCCGGGTTGGGGGTGGCGTCGAAGTTGCCCACCCAGACCACCAGCACATAGGGGCCGGTGATACCGGCGCTCCAGGCATCGTGAAAGCCCCAGGAGGTCCCGGTTTTCCAGGCTACCGACCAGCCGGTCTTGGGCAGGCCGTCGGCCCTGGGATTGTCCTTGAGCATGTCCCACACCAAGAAGCTGGCGGCGGGGCTGAGCAGGGATTGGCTAACCGGGCTGATGGGCTGGGACTCCCTGTCCCTAAGCGGGTAATAGCGGCCCTCGCTTGCCAGCATCAGGTAGAGGCGGCCCAGCTCCTTCATGGTCAGCTCGCCGCCCCCCAAGGCCAGGGCCAGGCCGTAATGGCTCTCCCCCCTCAGCCCCTTGATACCGGCCTGGCGCAAAAAGCCGTAAAGGTTGGGACGGCTGACCTGGCCGGCCAGCCACACCGCCGGCAGGTTACGGCTCTTGATCAGGGCGTTGTGGGCGCTGATGGGGCCGGTAAAGCGGTGGTCGAAGTTCTCCGGCTCGAAGCTGCCAAAGGCGGTGGGAGCGTCCTTGAGGATGCTCAAGGGGTGAATCACCCCCTGGTCCAGGCCCAGGCCATAGAGGAAGGGTTTGAGGGTGGAGCCGGGGGAGCGCCGGGCCAGCACCCCGTCCACCTGGCCTTGGATGTCGGCGTCAAAGAAGCTGGCCGAACCGACCCAGGCCTTGATGGCCTGGGTGCGGCTGTCGATCAGCAGCGCCGAGGCATTTTGGATACCCAGGTGGCGCTTGCTGTCGATGTACTGGCCGAGGCGGCGCTCCAGCAGGGACTGGAGCTTGGGGTCCAGGGTGCTGTGGATCAGGGTGGCGCCGTCCTCCCTAAGCAGGCGGCGGCTGAAATGGGGGGCCTCGAACGGCAGGTCGCTGCGGTCGTGGCCGAGGGCGGTCAGGGCCAGCAGGCCCTGGCTGCGGGGGTCGTCCGGGTAGCTTTGCTGCCAGAGCAGGGCCAGGCGGTCCCGGGCATCCTGGAAGTCGGCCCGAAAGCGGGCGCGGCGCGCCGGGCTCTGGGGCATTACCGCCAGGCTCAAGGACTCGCTCAGGGACAGTTCGCTGGCGTCCTTGTGGAAATAAATCTGGCTGGCGGCCCCTACCCCTTCGATATTGCCGCCCATGGGCGCCAGGTTGAGGTAGGCCTCCAGCAGGTCGTGCTTGCTGTAGCGCAGTTCCAGCCAGAAGGCGGCCAGGATCTGCTTGAGCTTGCCCGGTACTTGGCGGCTGTTGATGCCGTAAAGGCGCCGGGCCAGCTGCATGGTCAGGGTCGAGGCCCCCTGGCGGTCGCCGCCCACATAAGTGGCCAGCACGGCCCGCACCAGGGCCACGGGGTTGATACCGGGGTGGAAGTAGAAGTAGCGGTCTTCCTTGAGCTGCATGGCCTGGACCATGGCTGGGGCTATTTGCTCCAGGGGTTGCCAGAGCCGGTATTGGCCGTCCTGGGTCAGGGTGAGGCGTAGCAGGCTGCCGTCGGCAGCCAGTACCGCCCGGGAAGTGGGGGCCTGGCCGGCCAAGGGGTCGGCCGGCCAGAGCCTGGGCCCCAGCAGCAAGGCTGCCAGGGCTAACAGGGCTTTTGTGCGGCGCCTCATGGCGCCGCTATCACCAGTTCACCGACTTGGCCTTGGGCCTGCTCCAGGGGGTCGTACAGACCCTGGGCGTAGGCGGGGGGCACTTGGAACTGGCCGGCGTTGGTAGCCCTGACCTTATAGACGAAGGTGCGGGCGTCGCGGCGGGCGGTGCCGTAGAACACTACCCGGTCTTCCCGCACGTTCAGCCACTGGGGCGACCAATCGCTCATCTCACCGACGCCGATGGGGGGCTGCCAACCGTCGAAGTCGTCGCCGCCGTCGCGGTACACCGGCTCCAGGCCGCCCGGCAGCAGGTCGATCAGCACCACCTGTTCCAGGCGGTCCAGGTCGGTGGCCCGCAGCCGCAGCCTGACCAGGAACTCGTCACCCACCTTGGCCTTGGCCAGGGGCTTGCCGTCCAGGCTGAGGTAGTCGCGGCTCACTTCCAGGCCCTGGCTAAAGGGCTGGCCGGGGCTGCGATCGAAGCCGCTCTGGCTGACCATGTAGAAGGCGTCGCCGTCACCGCCCTTGTGCACCTTGACGCTGCTGGCGGCCATGGGCAGATCGGCCTGGGGCAGGCTTTGGGCCAGCCAGGCACCGGCTACCTGGGCGCTCAGTTGCAGCTCGCCGCTTTGGTTGGTGTCGCCATAGGCGGCCAAGGCCCTGACCAGGGTACCGGCGGACAGGGAGCTGTAGTGCTGGGCCGACAGCCAGTTACCCATACGTACCAGCAGGTCGTCTGGCAGGTCGGCCAGGCGCTCTGGGGCGTGGCGGGCGATCAGGGTCAGCAGCTGGGCGTCGTGGACCATGGGGTCCAGGTAGAGGCCAAGGCGCTTGGGCTGGTCCTGGGTCAGCTGCCAGGGCTGAGCCTGCCACAGCGGCGCGGCCAGCTGTTGCTGCTGCATCAGGGTGAAGCTGGCGGCCAGCCAGGCGCTGGCCATATCACTCTGCCAGTCCTTGGGATAGTAGCGCTGCAGGCGCTCGCGGATGTCCGCCAGGGCACCGCTGACCTGCACGCCCTGGCGGGCCAGCAGGTAGGCGCCGTAGGCCCGCTCGCGCAGCTCATCCAGGCCGTTGCTGGGGCCGCTGCTCAGTTCCGACAGGTAGCTGTTGGCCTTGTCCAGCATGTCCTGGGGTACGGCATAACCGCGCTCCTTGGCGTCCAGCAGCATGTCCACCACGTACAGGGCCACCATGGGCTCCACTACCGGGTTGGCAGCCCAGAGGCCAAAGCCCCCTTCGCTGTTCTGGCGGCTGCGCAGCTGGGCGATCAGTTGGTCGAAGGCCAAGTGGTCTTCCTGGGGGTCGCCCAGCAACAGGGCCGGTACCGACTTGGACACCAGCTGCTCGGTGCAGGCGTGGGGGTAGTTATCCAGGTACTGGCTCAGGCCCTGGGCCCACACCAAGGGGCTGCTCATCAGCCCGGCCTGGCGTTCGCTGAAGGGCGCAAACAGGTTGCGGTCCAGCGGCAGCTCGGCCTCGCTCTTGTCCAGCACCCCGGTGTTGAGGGTCAGGCGGTGGGCGGTAAGGGGCCGTACCGAGATGGCCTCGCCCATCTGGAAATCCCCCTGCGGGGTCTGCAGGGTCCAGTGCAGGCGGCTTTCTCCCAACTGGTCGGTAGCCTTGAGCTGGAAGCGGGCCATGGCCTCGTGGCCGGGGGCAATCTCAAACTGCTGCTGCTGGCCCTCGGCCAGGGTCAGGCCGCCGTCCAGGGCCAACGTCAGGGTCACCGCCTGGGTGTCTGGCTCGGTGTTGTAAAGGCCAAGGGTCACTTCGGCCTGGTCACCAGGGGCCAGGAAAGCGGGCACGTTGGGGCTCATCACCACCGGCGCCTTGACGTTCACCGCACCCTGGGTGGTACCCATGCTGGCGTCGGTAACGCTGACCGCGAAGAAGCGGATCTTGCCGTTGAAGGTGTCTGGCACTGCGTAGTGGAAGTGCTGGGTACCGGCCTCAACGGCCTGGATCCCGGACCAGTACACTACCGGCTTGGCTCGCTTGCGCTTGAAGGGGTTGAGGTTGGCGGCCAGCAGGGCGGCGGCGTCACCGCCGGGGGCGGCCTGGCGCATCAGCACCCGCAGTTCCGGCAGCAGCAGATCGAGGATCTGGCTGGAATCCACGGTCAGGGCCTTCTTGGCAAAGAAGTGGCCCAGGGGATCCGGCGCCTGGTAGCGGGCTACCTGCAATATGCCTTCGTCAACCCCGAACACCACCACCTTGGAGGCGGTGGGCACGTCCAGGGCGATATCCAGGCTCTGGCCGGGCTTCATCTGCTCGGGCAGGGTCAGGGCCAGCTGCTGGCGGCGTTCGCCCAGGTCAACCTTGAAGGGGCTGACGGCGTAGGACAGGGGACTCATAAAGACTTCGTCCGAGTCCGGGGCCCGCAGGAACTGCACGTTCACATAGGCGTTGCCTTCCACCCCTTCGGGCAGGCGGATCTGCTGCACCGAGCGGGTGCTGTCGGCCTTGAACCACTGGAAGGCGTAGACCTTGTCCCGCTCAATGGTGATAAGGCCGGCGCCGCTGTAGGGGGCCTGGATGGCCACCTGTATGGTCTCGCCCGGCTTGTACTCGGTCTTGTTCAGGGTCAGCTGCAGCTCGGCGTTGCGCTCCAGGGCGCGGCTGGCGTTGCCGCTGCCGGCGACGCTGTAGTCCACCATGTTGAGCTGGCGGCCGTCCTGGTCGCTCAGGCGTAGCCTGAAGTCACCGGGGTTGCGGGTGTCCAGGGTCATGTTCAGGCCGTCGCCAGCCAGGGGCAGGGTGCTGGTGTCCAGCAGCTGGTCCTTGCGGCGCGACTCGTAGCGGTAGCTGCCGTCGTTCTGTTTCACCAATACCGACACCCAGCGCCTGGCAATGCGTTCCACCTTGATCTTGGTGGCCTGGCCTTGCAGGTTCTGGTCGACGGCCAGCAGCCGCAGGTGGCGCTCGCCACCCTTGCTGATAAAGCTCAGATCGCCGTCGGCCTTGTAACCCAGCAGCAGATCGGCGCTGGAAACCAGCACCTGGTTCTGGGCGCTGACGCCCCGGCCGGAACCGGCTTCAAAGACCTTGGCCAGCAGGTGCAGCTTGAAGGTGCTCTGGTCGAAGCGGCCCAGGGCCAGATCCAGCTGGGCCTTGCCGTCGGCGTCGGTCTGGGTCTCGGCCAGGGTCTCACGGAAGGACTCCTTGAGTTCACCCAGCACCCCGAAGCGGTAGCCGGGCCAGGCCTTGAAGCTGATGTCGGTCGGTGACAGCACCATCTCCCCTGTGACCCGGCGCTCGCCGGCGGGGCCGCCGAACAGCTGCTCGGCCTGAACCTGGGCCAGCACCTGCTCGGGCTTGAGCCAGCCCTTGACCGGCTGGTCATCCTGATTGAGGGCCACCCGCACCTTGATGCGGTCGGGCTCGAAGTCGCGCACCTTGAAGGTAACGTCCCCCAGGCGGGTCAGGCGGTACTTGCCTTGGATCAGCGACAGGCTGGCCAGGTAGTCACCGGCGACGGCGGTTTCGCTGCTGGTGAAATCCAGGCTGTCAAAGCCGCTGCTGTCCAGGTTGAAGGTGCGGTCCAGCACCTTTATCCCACGGGGGTCGGTAACCACCAGCTTGACCGGCAGGCCGTTGAGGCTGGTGCGCCAGTCCTGGCCGCGGACCAGGGTGGCGATATGGGCGGTTTCGCCGGGGCGGTAGAGGCCACGGTCGGTAAAGAGGTAGGCACTGAGGGCCGAGGGGTCGTCGCTCTCGTAGCTGCCGCCGGTATCGAAACGGGACAGGTCGAGACGGTGGCGCCAGTCACCCAGGGGCAGGAAGGACAGGTCACCGCCTTTTTCCACCTGGAAGAACAGCGGCACCTTTTCCCGGCGCAGGTCGCCGAGCTTGTCGAAGCGGGCATGGCCGCGCCAGTCGGTGGTGCCTTGGGCAACTGCCAGGCCGTTACGGCCGATGACGGACACCTTGGCCCCTTCCACCGGGGTGCCCTTGTCCAGGGACTGGACGAACAGGTCCTGGCTACCGTCGCGGCTGCGCTTGGCCAGGATGCCAAGGTCGGTCACCACCACGAAGCGCAGGTCATGGGCGTCTTCTTGGTAGTAGTCGAAGGTGCTGCTGTCCCGTTCTTCGGCCGGGGTCAGCTTCACAACGAAGATACCGCGCTTGTCTTTGAAGAAGGGCTTGAGGTCCACCTTGCCGTAGAGGGTCTCGGCGGGGTTGCGGATCAGGAAGCGTTGCTTGATCTGGGTACGGGTCACCAGCCGGTCGAAGGCGGTGTTGTCCAGATTGGGCTTGGCGAAGGTGCCGGAGCTTTGGTCCACCAACTGGTGCAGCTGGTCCGGCAGCAACTGGGCCACTTCGATCTGCACGTCCTTGACGCCACGGACCATGTAGCCCAGGCGCTGGTCATCGTTGAGGGTCAGCAGGGCGCCGTCACCCAGGAATTTCAGGGTCTTGGGGTAGTCGGGCATGCGCAGCACAGAGAACACCGGGTCACGGGACAGGTAGCCCCCCTGGCCTTCCACGTGCTTGGCCACCTTCACCGCCAGATAGCGGCCGGTGGGCACCTGGAATTTGAAGCTGTGCAGCTGGTTGAGGCCTTCGGCCCCGGGGATCTGGGTCAGGGTGACCGGGCTGGCCCTGTTCAGCACCGACTCGGTGACGTTTTCGCTGTACCAGGAGCGGTTGCCCTTGGGATTCTTGACGGGCAGCAGCCAGGCCTGGACCTTGCCGGTCAGGGCCTCGTCGCTTACCGGCCGGGAGCTTTCCATGGTCAGCACCGGCTCGGGCTCGTCCTTGTCGTTGTAGGCAAAGCTGATTTGGGCCGGGTCGAAGCTGAGCTGGTAGCGGCCGGGCACGCCCACTTGCCAATGGCCGGGCTCGGCGCCGTTACCGCCGGCGGCGGCCTTGATGTCCTTGGACTGTTCCAGGGTGACGGTGCTGGACTCCAGGGGCGTGGCCAGGGGCGCGGAATGCACATAGGCGTGCAGGCGCTTGTCGTCGAAGGTCAGCTCCATGTCGCCGGGCTGGCTGTAGGTCAGGCCAGGGCTCAGTACCACGGTCAGCTTGGCTTTGACCGAAGCGGTGTCTACCGGGTGGCTGAAATCCAGGGTCGCCACCAGCTTTTGGATACTGGGCTGGGTGGGGTCCTGGTAGAGGCGGCCGGCGCTGATCTTGGCGGTGAAGGGAGCAGTGCGGAAGGCTTTCTCGTAGGTCTTTAACAGCACCTTGTCCGCCAGCAGCTGGTCCTTGTCCAGGGTCAGGGTGTAGGCCTTGTCCACCGGCCAGTCACCGTCCGGGGTGAACTCCAGGTGCTTGTCGCTGGCCCAGCGCCATTGGCCGGCAATGGCCGGGCTCAGGCTGACCCCTTGGCTGACCGGTTTGCCGATCTGTTCCAGGGGCGCCGCCGATTCGGCGAAGGTCACCCGCAGGGGGCTGACCTGGGGCTTGTCCTGGCTGTAGTCGGTCAGGGCCGGAGCCTTGACCGAATAACCGACGGTGCGTGGCTGGGGCAGGTTCTGGTAATAGACCCAGCCACCCCAGGCCAGGGCGCCCAGCACCAAGAGGCCGAAGTAGAGGGCAATGCCTTTGGCGGGGTTGGCCTTGAACCAACGCAACCAGGGTGGGGCCTGCCAACTGGGCGAGCCAAAGAAGTAACCTAAGAGCTTGCGCATCCTTGTGTCCTATCGTGTTCCCAAGCATGTAATGATACCCGGGATAAGGGGATGAAAACCAATGTCGCGTGCTGTTGGTCGCCAGGCTAAATTGCGGGACAATGGGCCTTTGCCGTCCATTGACTGCCATTGAGGTCAAACAGAGCATGACAGCGCCCCGCGCCGCCCAAAAACCCCATGTCCACCTGATGCATAGCCACCAGCGCCCGGATCCCTACCATTGGCTGCGGGACGACGAGCGGGCAGACCCCGACGTTTTGGCCCACCTCCAGGCGGAAAACGACCATAGCGCCGCCGTGCTGAAGGCCAATGCCGACCTCGAGGCCCAGTTGTACGGTGAAATGCGCGCCCGCATCGCCCCTGAAGATCAGAGCCTGCCCTGGTGGGACCATGTCTGGCAGCTGCGCGAGCGCACCCTGGACGGCCAGGAATATGCCCTGGTGGAGGGGCGGCGCAGCGAAGAGGCCCCCTGGCAGCTGCTGCTGGACGGCAACCAGCTGGCCGGCGACGCCAACTATTTTGCCTTGGGGGACATGGCCCTCAGCCCGGACGGGCGCTGGCTGGCCTACAGCACCGACCATAATGGCGACCGCAGCTACAGCGTACACCTAGTGGACCTGGCCAGCGGCCAGCCCAGGGCCGAGGCCTTCCCGCAGATCAGCGGCGAGCTGGTCTGGGGCGCCGACAGCAACAGCCTCTACTACCTGACCCTGGACGACAGCCTGCTGCCTTATCGCCTGAACCGCCAGGTGCTGGGCCAGGAACCAGAGGTCCTCTACGAAGAAGCGGACAACAGCTTCTGGCTGGGCCTGGGGGAAAGCCGGGACCGCCAATACCTGATGCTGAGCGCCGCCGCCACCCTCACCTCAGAGGTGCTGATGCTGCCCCTGGACGGCAGCGACCCAGTCCCCAGGCCCTTCTGGCCGCGCCGGGAGGGTATCGAATACCAGCTCGACCGCCTCCATGACCGCTTCGTGGTGCTGAGCAACGAACAGGCCCCCAACTTCAAGCTGCTGACCGGCAGCGGCGCCGACGCCATGACCGAGCGCCAGGGCCACGACCCCGAGGTACTGCTGGAAGACTTTGACCTGCTGGACGGGGCCCTGGCCCTGACCGAGCGGTACCAGGGCCAGGCGCGGATCCGCATCCTCTGGGACCAGCACGACGCCTTGCTGCCCTGGGAGGGCGCGGTCCATGACGTTTGGCTTGGCCACAGTGACGACACCGGCGAACTGGTGGTGGGCTTTCAAAGCCCGGTGCAGCCCCCCAGTCTTTACCGCATCGAGGCGGATCTGAGCAAAACCCTGCTCAAGACCAAGCCGGTGCCCAATTGCGACCTCAGCCAGTACCGCTGCCAGCGGATCGAGGTGGCAGCCCGGGACGGCGCCCAGGTGCCGGTCACCCTGATGTGGCGCCAGGACAGTTTTCGCCAGGGCCAGAACCCGCTGCTTATCGACGGCTACGGCGCCTACGGCATCAGCCTGGACCCGGGCTTTTCCCAGGCCCGTTTCAGTCTGCTGGACCGGGGCTTTGTGCTGGCAGTAGCCCATATCCGTGGCGGCCAGGAAAAGGGCCGGGCCTGGTACGAAGCGGGCCGGCGCCAGCATAAATGGCACAGCTTCCACGACTTTATCGACGTCACCAAGGCCCTGGTGGCCAAGGGTTGGGGGGCGGCGGACCAGCTGTTCTGCGAAGGGCGCAGCGCCGGCGGCCTGCTGATGGGGGCGGTACTCAACGAGGCCCCCGGCCTCTATAAAGGCGCCCTGGTGGGGGTGCCCTTCGTGGATGTGGTCACCACCATGCTCGACGACGGCCTGCCCCTGACCACGGGGGAATACGACGAGTGGGGCAACCCCAACAACGCCTCAGACTATTTCCTGATGCTGTCCTACAGCCCCTACGACAACGTGCGGGCCCAGGCCTACCCCCATATCTATGTGCGCAGCGGCCTGCACGACACCCAGGTGGCCTATTGGGAACCGGCCAAGTGGGTGGCCAGGCTCAGGGACCTGAAAACCGACCAGCACCTGCTGCTGCTGGAAACCGAGCTGGAGGTAGGCCACGGCGGCCTGTCCGGCCGCTACCGCCAGTACCAGGAAACGGCCAGGGACTTTGCCTTCGTGATTGCCCTTGCCGAAGGGCGCCTGGGTTAAGGCATCAAAAAGGCCGGCATTGCCGGCCTTTTTTGTTAGCTCAGGTAGTACTGCCACAGCTCCACCAGCACCGGCAGCACCGACAGGGCCAGCAGCAGCCCCATGGCGATATTGAAGGCCCGCTGGGCCTTGGCCCGGGTCAGCACCCGGCGTAGCCCGGCGCCCCCCACCAGCCAGAGGCCGACACAGGGAAAGGCCACCAGCAAGAAGGCCAGGCTGATGGCCAGTACCTGCCAGAGCATGGCGCCCTGGGTCGAGGTAAAGGCGGCGATGGCACCGGACGCCATCACCCAGGCCTTGCCGTTTACCCACTGAAAGGCGGCACCCTGCCAGAAGTTAAGGGGCTTGGCGTGGCCGGCCTGGATCGCCTTGGGGGTCTGGCTGGCTATCTTCCAGGCCAGCCACAGCAGGTAGGCGGTTCCCAGCAGCTTGATCAGCTGGTGCAGGTGTGGGAAATGCTCGAACACCACCCCAAAGCCCAGGCCCACCAGCAGCACCATCACTGGAAAACCCAGGCAGATACCGCACAGGTGCCCCAGGCTGGCCTTGACCCCGTAATTCATGCCGGACGACATGATCATCACGTTATTGGGGCCAGGGGTGATGGTGGTGGAAAAGGCGAAGAACAATACGGCGATGAAAATGTCCATGGGCAGGGCCTGAAAACCGGGGCGCTCCAGCATGCCACAGGGGCCGGTGCCGTCGCCAGAGGCGCCGTGGCGCCCCTGGCCAGGGTCAGAGCTTGGAACTGCGGCCGCGCAGCAGATGGCTTAGCAGGGAGATCACCAGCAGGGCCAGGAACACGAAGAAGAGGATCTTGGCGATACCGGCGGCGGCGCCGGCGATACCACCGAAGCCCAAGGCGGCGGCGATCAGGGCGACAATCAGGAAAATCAGAGCCCAACCTAACATGCTTCCTCCAAGAATGGCTGTGGGTTCAGTTAGGGTCTTTCAAAGCCGGTGCCAGTTTTTAACTTATTGATATATATGGGTGCATGAGGGGTTGGTGGCTGTTCGGCCGGCAAAAAGCACAGCCTTCTTTGAAAAAAGTGCAGGCCGGGACAGACTTGGCGGGTCCGGCAGAATGTGATCGGCGTCACTATACTGGTGGAGGCCTGACTCGCCTGCCTGGAGACCCCCATGAAACTACCCAAGCTACTGTTACTGCTCAGCCTCACCGCCGGTGCCAGCCTGCTGGCCAGGGCCGAGGTGGAGATATACCAGGACTATGAGCCCAGTGAGATGGTGATGGAGGTGACCACCGTCAAGGTGGACCCCAACATGCTGGACGTCTACCTGGACGGTCTGTCCAAGACCTGGATGGCCGGTAACCGCCTGGCCAAGGAAATGGGCTACATCAAGGACTACAAGGTCTTCGCCAGCGAACTGCCCCAAAGCGGCAGCTTCAACCTGGCCCTGGTGACCTACTACGCCAAAGGCGCCGACCTTGAGCCCAACAAGGCCAAGCACATGGCCTTTATGGAGAAGTGGGGCAAGGAAAGAGAGAAGATGTCTTTGGAGATCGCCAAGAGCTACCCCGAGGTCCGCACCATCACCGGCCAGTACCGGATGCGGGAGCTGACCTTCAAGTAAAACAGCCAAGGGGAGGAAGTTTGCCGGTCTCCCCTAGGGCTCCTGCCAGTCCCCTTCCCGGTATTTTTCCAACTTGTTGTAGAGGGTTTTGACACTGACCCCCAGCTGCTCTGCGGCCTGGGTCTTGTTCTGCTGGCAGGCGTCCAGGGTGGCCATAATCAACACCCGCTCGGCATCCCGCAAGGACGTGCCCGGGCCTATGGTGTCGGGGCTGGGCTCTGGGTCCACCAAGGCCGGCAGTTCCCCAAGGCCAATGTCGCTGATGGCCAGAATATGGGCCCTTTCCACACAATGCTTGAGTTCCCGCACATTGCCCGGCCAATGGTAGGCAGCGATGGCGTCCAGGGCCTCCTGGGTAAAGTGCTTGGCGCTGTCGGTGGCGACGTTGCGGTAGGCCAGGAAATGCTGGGCCAGCTCCAGGATGTCCTGGCCCCTGTCCCGCAAGGGGGGCAGCAGGATCGGAAAATGGGCCAGGCGAAAATACAGATCCTCGCGCAGGAACCCCGCCTCTATGGCGTCGTCCGGCTGGCGGTTGCTGGCGGCGACGACCCTGACCTGGGTGTACTGCACCTTGTCGCTGCCCACCCGGCGGAACTCGCCGCTCTCCAGCACCCGCAGCAGTTTGCTCTGCAGGGCCAGGGGCATCTCCGTCACTTCGTCCAGGAACAGGGTGCCCCTGGCACCTTTCTCGAAGAAACCCACATGGTCCTGGATAGCGCCGGTAAAGGCTCCTTTGACGTGACCGAACAGTTCGCTTTCCACCAGTTCTGCCGACAGGGCGGCACAGTTGACGGCCACGAAGGGTTCGGTGGCGCGTTGGCTCTGCTGATGTATGGTGCGGGCGGCCAATTCCTTGCCGCTGCCGCTTTCGCCCACCAGCAGCACATTGGCGTCGGTTTGGCTGACCCGGCGGATCAGCCTGTAGAGGCGGCGCATGGGTTTGGACGAGCCCAGCAGCAAGCCGTACTGATCCAGGTTGGAGGCCAAAGGGGCAGCCTGGCCCCTTTGGGGAGGCTGGGCCAGCTCCTGGCGAAAATCGGCCAGTACTTCGGCCAGGTGATCCAGGTCCAGGGGCTTGCGAAAGTGGTAGGCGGCGCCGTGGCGCATCAGCTTGTCCAGCCAAGGGTTGGGCTGGCCGTCGCTGACCAGTAACCAGTCGGCCTGGGAAGCAAGGGGATGGTCGCGAAAGGCGTTGTACTGGGCGGCGTCGAAGCGGCCAGGGGCATAGACCACCAGGTCGGCGTCGAAAGGTTCGGTCAGGCTGGCGCTTTGGCTGAAGATGAAGCCGGCGCTGTGCAGGGGCTTGGCCAACTGTTGGGCCAGATCCAGATCGTCGGTCACCAGGTGCAGGCGAGCCATGGTCCTCTCCTCTTCCGTGTGGGTGCCTTGAGTACAGCAGAGGCTGGCTGATCCCCGGGTTAACCAGGGGGCCATGGGCCAGGGCTGAGGGGCCAGGTTCAGTTTGGCGACAAAAAAGACGCAGCCATGGGGCTGCGTCTTGGGTCAGTGCTTGGGGGCCAGCAGGCCGTCCTTGATGGCTTTCATCCTGTCGTGGGTGAGCTGGATGTCGGCCAGGCAGTCGGCCAGGTCCTGGGCCAGGGGTTTGCTGTGCAGGGCCTGGACTCCGTCCCTCAGGCGGGCGAGGACACTGTCTTCGGCCTCTTCCAACTGGGCGACGTAGCGAAAGTCCCGGTCCTGACCCAAGTGGCTTGCCAACCTGAGGTACAGGGCCTGCATCCGGGCCGCCTGGTTTCCCGGTGGGGCCTGGGTGCCAGCCACCACTTTCAGGCTCAATGCCTTTGCCACCTGGGCCCGTACGGCGGCCATCTCGCGAAACAGGGACTGAAGTTCGCTGTCATCCACTGCCCTGGCCGCCTCCTGGTAGAAGAGGCGGCCGTCCCGACAGAGGCTGAGCAGATCCTGCACCAATCTCGCGTCAGGGGTAGCGAACATGCTGGTCCTCCTTACTCGGCGACGCTCAGCTTGTCTTCAACATCGTTGACCTTGTCATAGCCCTTGGCCATTTCCACGGCCAGGTCCCGTGCCGCATCGTTCTTGACGGTGCCGCTGAGGGTCACCACGCCATTGTCGGTATCCACGTCTATGTCCATGGCGCTCAGCTCGCTGCTGGCGGCAAACTCCATATTCAGGCCGGCGGTGATGGTGGCGTCATGCCAGGCGCGGGAGAAATTCTTGGCAGTCTCGCTGCCCTGGCCCTTATAGCCTTGCTTGACGGTGAGCTTGTTGTTGACCTTGGTCACCCCGTCCACGTTTTTGGCGATCTCGCCGGCCAGGTCCTTCTCCACGTCGGAACTGACGGTACCGCTCAGGGTGGCCACACCGGCCGCCACATCGGTGTCTATGGTGAAGTTGTTAAGCTCGGTGTTGAGCATCAGTGCCGTTTCCAACTTGCCGTCGAGCCAGGCGTCCTTGGCATCGCCTTTCCAGTCTTTGGCCATGGCCGGTGCGGCCGCCAGGGTAGTAAGGGTCAGGGCGGTGATGATGGTTTTGTTGAAACGCATAAACTCCTCCTTGGGATAACAATCACTGTCACCCAGGTTACTGCCAGTACTGTGCCAACCCTTTAAGTTACTTTTAAAACAATTGGTTATGTTGATTTTGTGGGCGCCATCAGGCTTTTGAACCTGTAACTTTTTCAGGCCAGGGGGTAAGGCCTTCCCGGCCTGCAAGACGCCCGTCAGGCCGGGTTCAGCCTTGGTCGCAGCATCCCTTGTGAAGGGCCCGCCAGCTTGGTACAACCAAGCTTCCATCAACGGGAGGAGCCCCAAATGCAGTTGCAGTGGACATCCGGTGAACCCCTGGCCTGGCCCAGGGGCAAAGTGGTCTGTGTCGGCCGAAACTATGCCGAACACGCCAAGGAACTGGGCAATGCCGTGCCCGAGCAGCCTTTGCTCTTTATGAAACCGGCCACCGCCCTGGTGCCGGTGGCCGAAGCCTTTGACCTGGACGAGAGCCGGGGCGAGGTGCACTACGAGTGCGAGCTGGCGGTGCTGATCGGCAAGCCCCTGACCGCTGCCGGCCAGGCCCAGGCCCAAGACGCCATCGCCGGTTTCGGCCTGGCCCTGGATCTGACGTTGCGCGGCCTGCAAAGCGAGCTCAAGGAAAAGGGCCACCCCTGGGAGCTGGCCAAGGCCTTTGACGGCAGCTGCCCCATCAGCGACCTGGTACCGGCTGGCGAGCTGGGCCAGGGCTTGGGGGCCATTCGCTTTCAGCTCTACCAGAACGGCGCCCTGCGCCAGGACGGCAACAGCGCCGAGATGATCACCCCCATCGCCGCCCTGCTGGCCCATATCAGCCAGGTCTTTACCCTGGAACCCGGGGATCTGGTACTGACCGGCACCCCCAAGGGAGTGGGTAAACTGGCCAAGGGTGACCAGCTGCGCCTGGTACTGGCCGACTGCCTGGATGTCAGCAGCACCGTTCGCTGAGCTGCCGCTGTTCGTCTACGGCACCCTGCGCCGGGGTGCCGGTACGCCCCTGGCCCGGCGCCTGGCCAGCCAGGGCCATTACCTGGGCCAGGGCCTTTGCCGGGGCCTGTTATACCGGGTAGACCACTACCCGGGCTGGGTGCCGGGGGATGGCTGGGTCACAGGGGATCTCTACCTGGTGCCGCCAACCCTGCGCGCCGCCCTGGATGCCTACGAAGAGTGCGGCCCCGGCTTCGCCGAGCCCTGGGAATACCGGCCCCAAGGGGTGCTGGCCTGGCTCAGGGGGCGGCCCCTGGCCGCCTGCCTCTACCGCTACCAAAGGCCGGTTGAGGCCACGATGCTTATCGCCAGCGGCGATTTTTTCCAGCCTTGACAACTTGTTAGCGTTCAACCAACTTTCAGGGGCCGCCTTTTTTGCCATGGAGACTCCCTGATGCGCCACCTAAGCCTGCCCCTGTTGCTGGCCCTGCTGCTGAGCGGTTGCGACAGCAAGCCTCCCCAGGTGCAGCTGCCCCGTTATGACGCCAAGACCTTCTACGACACCCAAAGCGTCAGTGGCTCCTCCCTGTCTTATGACGGCCAGTCGGTGCTGGTGAGCAGCGACCAAAGCGGCATTTTCAATGTCTACGCCATTGCCGTTGCCGGCGGCGACCCCAAGCCCCTGACCCAGGCTAGCGGGGACTCTACCTTCGCGGTGCGCTGGTTCCCCAAGGACGAGCGTTTCCTCTTTACCCGTGACAGCGGCGGCAACGAGATCTACCACCTGTTCGTGTCCGACGACGTCGGCGAGCACGATCTGGTGCCAGACCCCAAGGCCAGGGCCCAGTTCCTGGCCTTCAAGGAAGACGGCAGCGCCTTCTATGTGCTGACCAACGAGCGGGACCCCAAGCTGATGGACCTGTACCGCTACGACGCCAGCAGCTACCAGCGCCAGCGGCTGTTCAACAACGACGGCGCCTTCAGCGTCGGCGCCATCAGCCGGGACGGCCGCTTTCTGGCCCTGAGCAAGGTCAACAACAACGCCGACGCCGACCTCTACCTGGTGGATCTGGAATCCCTGGACAAGACCCCGGCCCTGATCGGCGACCTGCCGGGGGAGACGGCCAACTACAACGCCCTGACCTTCGGCCCCGAAGGCAAGATGCTCTACTTCAGCACCGACGCCTACAGCGACTTCGTGCAGATCTGGTCCCATCATCTGGCTACCGGCACCCAGGAAAAGGTGGCCAGTGCCGACTGGGACATGAGCTTCTTGTATTTCTCGGACTCAGGGCGCTACCGGGTGCAGGGCATCAACGCCGACGCCCGCACCCAGGTCAGCATCATCGACCGCCACAGCGGCCAGGCCCTGGCCCTGCCGGCCTTGCCGCCGGGGGACATCACCGGGGTCAATTTCAGCGCCGACGACAAGACCCTGGTGTTCTACCTGTCCAGCGACACCAGCCCCGCTAACCTCTATAGCCTGGACCTGGCCAGCCTGACCCCCAAGGCCCTGACCAGCACCCTCAGCCCGGCCATAGACCAGCACCAACTGGTCAGTGCCCAGGTGGTGCGCTACCCCAGCTTCGACGGCCTGGCCATACCGGCCCTGCTGTACAAGCCCAAGGCCGCCTCCGCCGACTACCCGGCCCCTACCCTGGTCTGGGTCCATGGCGGCCCCGGCGGCCAGAGCCGCCACGGCTACAACGCCACCATCCAGCACCTGGTCAACCAGGGCTACGGGGTGTTGGCGGTGAACAACAGGGGCTCGTCCGGCTACGGCAAGCCCTTCTACCACCTGGACGATCGCCGCCACGGCGAGGACGACCTGCTGGACGTGGTCAAGGCCAAGGACTACCTGCAAGGACTGCCCTGGGTGGACAAGGACCGCATCGGCGTCATGGGGGGCAGCTACGGCGGCTACCTGACGGTGGCGGCCCTGGCCTTCCACCCCCAGGTGTTCGACGTGGGGGTGGATATCTTCGGGGTCACCAACTGGCCCCGCACCCTTGGTTCCATCCCCCCTTGGTGGGAGAGCTTCAAGGCCTACCTCTATGCCGAAATGGGTGACCCGGCCGAGGACATGGACAGGCTCAGGCGCATCTCGCCCCTGTTCCATGCCAAGGCCATCGCCAAGCCGTTGCTGGTGGTGCAAGGGGCCAACGACCCCAGGGTGCTGCCGGTGGAAAGCCAGGAGCTGGTCAAGGCGGTGCAGGACAACAAGGTGCCGGTGACCTACCTGGAATTTCCTGACGAGGGCCACGGCTTTACCAAGAAGGCCAACAGGGTGGCGGCCTCCGAGGCCTACCTGCGCTTTTTGGACCAGCACCTTAAAGGCAAGGTGGTAGAAGATTGAAAAAAGCCCGGCTTGGCCGGGCTTTTTGTTGGTTACACCTTGGGATTGGTAACCCGGCGCAAGAACCAGAGCGCCAGCAGGGCAAAGGCGATAACCCCCGCCACCATGGCTTCCAGCTCGCCGCCGGCCCACTGGGTGCCAAAGCCGGCCGGCTTGGCGCCCTGGATAAAGGCCGCCGCCGCTATCCCCACCCCCAACAGGCCTTCACCGCCGACAAAGCCCGAGCCCAGCAACACCCCTTTTTCCCGGCGTGCTTCCTGGTCTTCACCGCTGGCCCGTTTCTCCAGGTACCAGCGCAGCAGGCCACCCAGGAAGATGGGGGTCATGGTGGACACCGGCAGGTAAACCCCTACCGCAAAGGGCAAGGACGGCAGCCGGCACAGCTCGCACAGCACGGCGATACCGGCCCCTATGGCTACCAGGGTCCAGGGCAGATCCTGGTCCAGCACCCCGTCGATCACCAGCTTCATCAGGGTGGCCTGGGGGGCTGGCAGTTCGGCGGAGCCGAAGCCGAAGGTCTCAGCCAGCAGCAGTACCGACAGGCAGACAAAGGTGGCGCTGGTCAGCACCCCTATGATCTCGGCGGTCTGTTGGGCCTTGGGGGTGGAGCCCAGCAGGTAGCCGGACTTGAGATCCTGGGAGGTGTCGCCGGCGATGGAGGCGGCGATGGCCACCACGCAGCCCACCACCAGGGCAGCGGCCTTGCCGGTGGTGTCGGTCCAGCCCATCACCAGGAAGATACCGGCGGTGCCCAGCAGGGCCGCTATGGTCATGCCGGAAGTGGGGTTGGAGGTGACCCCCACCAGGCCGACGATGCGCGAGGCCACCGTCACGAAGAAAAAGGCGAACAGGATAACCAGCACCGCCGCCAGCAAGCGGTGGCTGACGTCCCCTACCGGGCCGAAGGCGTGGGGGAACAGGCTCAGTACCACCAACACCCCCAGCAGGCCCAGGCCCACCCATTTGAGGGACAGGTCGCGGCTGGTGCGGGGTTGTTGTTGGTCGCTGCCCTTACCCAGTTTCATCTCGGCCATGCCCACCTTGAAGCTTTCCAGCATCACCGGAATGGCGCGGATCAAGGTGATGATACCGGCGGTGGCCACGGCGCCGGCGCCGATGTAGCGCACGTAGCGGGTCCAGATCTGGTCGGCGGACATCTGGGCAATGGTGAGGACGGTTTCCGGGTAGAGGGGGGCGGTGTGGCTGTCGCCCCAATAGGCGATGGCGGGAATGATCACCAGCCAGCTCAGCAGGCCGCCGCCCACCATGATGGCCGCTACCCTCAGCCCCAGTATGTAACCCACCCCGAACAGGGCCGGAGACAGGTCAAAGCCCACTTCCGCCTTCTTAATAAAGGGAATGGACAGGGTGGCGGTGCCGGGGATCACTTTTATCCAGCCGGTCAGCAGCTTGAACAGGGCGCCGGCCCCTATGCCCCAGAAGATGTGCTTGGCGCGGCCGCCACCCACTTCGTTGGCCACCAGCACCTCGGCGCAGGCGGTGCCCTCGGGGTAAGGCAGGTTGCCGTGTTCCCGCTCGATAAGGAAGCGGCGCAGGGGGATCATGAACAATACCCCCAGGATGCCGCCGCACAGGGCCAGCAGGGTCATTTGCAGCAGATCCGGCGCCACCCCCCACATGAACAGGGCCGGCAGGGTGAAGATCACCCCAGAGGCCACTGAGCTGGAGGCAGAACCTGTGGTTTGGGCGATATTGGTTTCCAGGATGGAACTCTTGACCCCGCCCTTGGCCAGGATCCGAAACACCGCCACCGCCATCACCGCCACCGGTATGGAGGTGGAGATGGTCAGGCCGGCCCTAAGCCCCAGATAGGCGTTGGCGGCACCGAAGATCACCCCGAAGATCACCCCCAGCACTATGGCCTTGAGGGTGAACTCGGACACCACTTTGTCGGCCGGTACATAGGGTTGGTATTGCTCCCCTTCTTTGAGGGGCACATAGGCGTTGGGACTCAGCCCTTTCTTTGCTGACACTGTGGCTGCGGCTCCTTGTGTGGTTATGGGCCAGAGTGTGCACAAAGGCCGGGCCCAGGAAAAGAGCAAGGCGACCAGCCGCCCTCAGTCGGGATGGCGGTAGAAGTGGACCCGGCCCTTGCCGGCGGCCTTGGCCTGGTAAAGGGCCCGGTCGGCCAGGTCGACGGCGGCCTTGGGGTCTTCATGGTCCTTGGGCCAATAGGCACCACCCATGCTGCAGCCTACGTCCAGCATTTCCTGGCCCAATGATATGGGTTGGTTGAGGGTGGCCAATATCCGCTCGGCCACCTGCACCGGCTGGATATGGGGGCCCAGCTGCAGGGCGACCAGGAACTCGTCGCCCCCCAGGCGTACCGCTATGTCCCCTTCGCGGATGTTATGCACCAGCCGCGATGCCACCTCCCGCAGCACCTTGTCGCCGGTCTGGTGGCCAAGGCGGTCGTTAATGCCTTTGAAACCGTCCAGATCCAGGTAGAGGAACACCAGAGGGTCGATCTGCCCCTGCATGAACCTGAGCAGGGCGCTGCGGTTGGGCAGGCCGGTGAGGGGGTCCTTGAGGGCCAGGGACTCCATGGCCCCCAGGGCAGACTGCTGCTGGCTGAGGTTTTGCACCAGTTGGCTGATGGACTGGCTGAGGGTTTCGATTTCCCTGGCGCCCCTGACCTGGGGAATGACGGTGGGAATACCGGCGCTGAGGCGGTCGGCGGCGCGGGCGATGCGGGTCAAAGGCCGGGTGATGCGCCCCGACAGCCACCAGCCCAAGGCCGCCACCGCCAGGGACACCACAAAACTGGACCAGAAGATGGACAGGGTTATCTCGGTATCCACCTGGTTGGCGGCGGCCAGGGGCTGGCGCAGCAACAGCTGCCAACCCAGGCTAGGGTGGCGGCTCTTGGCAAAAGCGGTCAGAAAGCGCCCTTCCTCCGGCCAGTCCAGGGCTTGCCAGGCCAGGGAGGATTGCCGGGCCAGGGCCGGCAGGGGGCGCCCCTGCAGGTGCGCCGGGCCTAGCAGTACCTGCCGGTCATGGCCGAGGATCAGCAGTTGCAGGTCCTGGGTGTCGGCGTCCAGCACCGGCAGCTGGGCCAGGGCATTACTGGCCAGCTGCCAGGAAAAACGTGCCGCCAACACGCCGCTGAAACTGCCGTCGTCGGCAAAGAGCGGTTGGCTCAAGTCCACCAGTCTGGCCTGTTGCCCCGGCTCTTCGGTGATCAGGGTGCCTTCCAGGCGGTCGCCCAGGTAGAGCTTGTCCACCGCCTGCCGGTAGAGGGGATGCTCGGCCAGGCTGGTGGATTCCAGGCGCGGGTCGGTGGCGATAAGCACATAGCCTTTGGCGTCGGTCAGGGCCATCCACACCAGGGCCGGCAGGCTTTCACTGGTATTGCTCAGGGTGGCCCTGATCGCCTGGGGGTCGTTGCGGTGGCGGATAAAGGGCAGGGAGCCCAGGGTGCCCAGGAGGGCGATGCGGTAGTCCATGTCCCGATCGAGGCGGGCCATCATCAGGAAGGCATTTTTGGCCAGCAATTCGCCGGAGATCTGCTGGGCCTTGTGGACGATTTTGGAGCCGGTGATAACGGTGAAGGACCAGGCCATGGCGATGGCCAGCAAGGCAATGGCGACAGCGATCTGCACTCGAAGGCTTGGGCTGGGTCTCATGGTCCACCTGCTACCTGCGACGGAGGTTAGCTAAGTGTAAACGACGCACCAGCGCTGTAGGTAAAGGAAAGGGCGCCTTGGCGCCCTTTGGTATCAGTTGCGGTAGTCGCTGCGCAGTGCCTGGACCAGAGGCTGGACGAAGCCTTTGACTTCTTCGTCCAGGGCAGCGTCGTTGACATTGCCCAGGCCGTTGTTTACGTCCACCCAGGCCAGGGCTTCACGCTGCTCCCACAGGGGCATGTAAATACGGGTACGCAGCACCCGCATGGCAGCGGAGACGTTGGCGTCCTTGGGGGTTTCCAGCCAGCGGGTGTCACCCTTGCCGTCTTCCAGGCTCACCACCACCACCCCGTGCACGCCCATGGCGTAGGCGGCCTTGGCGAGGATCTGGTTAACCTCGTCCTGGCTCATGCTGTTGAGATCCAGGGACACTTTCATGTCGTT
The DNA here is from genome assembly GCF_000299915.1 of Gallaecimonas xiamenensis 3-C-1. Taxonomy (NCBI): domain Bacteria; kingdom Pseudomonadati; phylum Pseudomonadota; class Gammaproteobacteria; order Enterobacterales; family Gallaecimonadaceae; genus Gallaecimonas; species Gallaecimonas xiamenensis. Next base: position 91,296 of record NZ_AMRI01000013.1, on the reverse strand, counting down.
GAGTTGCTTGGCAAAGTTGGCCGGGCCTACCAGGCGGTAGCGGGTATCTTCGGCCAGCAGGTCCAGGGTGTTCTTGACCACGCTCTTGTAGAGACGCTGGTTTTCCGGTGAGGTGTTGACCAGGAAGGCGGACAGGTCGGCCACGGCAATGCTCTGCAGCTTGTGCAGTACCTCGGATTTAACGGCGCTTTCCTCCAGGTTGACCTGGGTCACCACCACGTCGAACTGGGGTTTGTCTTGAACTTTGGTCTCTGTCTGGACACAGCCGGACAGCAGCATAGAGAAGGCGGTAAAGAGAAGCGCTTTTCGCATGATCCACTCCTTTGGATGCTGGGCATTATTTGAGCGGCCGCCACCTTATCAAAGCTGCAGGGCAACTTCCACTGCAGATCACCACAGCGCCTAGGACGAAAAGACTATTCTTTGCGAACACCAGGCCGGTGAAGGGATCGCTCAAATACAGCAAGTTGTTGTTATTTATGTTATATCTCAACAAGTTTTAACAGGAGCTGTAACTTGGTTGAATTGGTCGTCTGGAGCGGTCAACGGCAGGATCCGAGGGTCAGGCCTTGAGTAGCCTGCGCTGGTGGCTCACATCCCTGTCGCTGTTGGTGGCCGGTGCTGCCACCAGGGTGCCCCGTTTTGCCCGGGAACCTTCCACTCGGCTGCCCCCTCGGGACGATCTGCCCTGGCGTGGCCGCCTGGGCCAGGGTTTGCGGCTGTTGGACGACAACAAAGAGGCCCTGGCGGTGCGCCTGGCGTTGATCGAAGCGGCCCAGGTCAGCATCGACGCCCAGTATTACCAGTGGCGGGTGGACACCTCCGGCAAACTGCTGCTGGCGGCCCTGTTGGACGCTGCCGAGCGCGGGGTCAGGGTCAGGCTGTTGATTGACGACATCCATACCGACGATGACCCCCTGATCGCCCGGCTCAACATCCACCCCAACGTCAACATCCGCCTGTTCAACCCTTTCGGCAGCCGGGTGCTGACCCCCATCACCCGGCCCCTGGAATGGCTCTGGGATTTTTCCCGGGCCAACCACCGCATGCACAACAAGGCCCTGGTGATCGACGGGGAAGTGGTGGTGCTGGGGGGGCGCAATGTGGGGGACGAGTACTTCGGCCTGCACCCCAGGCGCAACTTTCTGGACATGGACGTGTTGGCGGTGGGAGCCGTGGCCGTGGAGGTGGGAGACGCCTTCGATCTCTTCTACAACGCCCAATGGGCGGTACCCGTGTCCCGGCTTATTACCCTAAAACCCCTGAAGATAGAGGCGCGCCTGGCCTTTAAGAAGCTGCACGCCTTTTGGGACAAGCCCCATTGCCAGGCCCTGCTGCAAAGCCTGCCCAAAAGGGTGTTGGACAAACCCCTGCTGCCCGGCCAGGCCCAGGTGCTGTTCGACCAGCCGTCGAAAATACACCCTTTGCGCCGCAACCGGCGCCGGGCCGGCTCCCGCACCGCCGTGGCCCTTGCCAGGCTGGCCAGGGCCACCCGCCACCAGCTGCTGGTGGTCAGCCCCTACCTGGTGCCGTCCAACGAGATCATCGCCCTGATGGGGGTGCTGGCCGGTTCAGGGGTACGCAACCAGGTGCTGACCAACAGCCTGGCCGCCAACGATGTGGTGGTGGCCCACACCGGCTACAGCGCCCAGCGCGAAGCCATGCTCAGCGCCGGCATCAACCTCTATGAACTGGCTCCCGACGCCTTGCTGCCGGGGGGGCAGGAACCGGGCAGCCAGTCGGGACTGCACGCCAAGCTGATCGCCTATGACCGGCGCCAGCTCTATGTGGGCACCTTCAACCTGGACCCCCGCTCCATCTTCATCAACACCGAGATGGGGCTGCTGCTGGACAGCCCGGCCCTGGTGGCGCAGTTGGAAGGTCACCTGGCGCCCTATCTGGGGTCCCAGAGCTGGCAGCCGCAGTTTAGCGGCTCCAGCCTGTTGTGGCGGCGTTGCCGGGACGGCGAACTCTGGACCCAGTCGGTGGAACCCCAGGCCAGCCTTTGGCGCCGTTTTTGGGCTCGGGTACTGGCCTGGCTGCCGGTGCGCAGTCAGCTTTAAGCCGGGCTTTTGAGGTGGCTCACAAAAGCGACTTGGCGAATGGCGGCCCCTGGCTTACCTTGGTTAATTAATCCCCGCCAGAGGGACCCAGCAACCACCAAGGATGGTCCATGAAAACCTTGATCTGCCCCTTCTGCTACGGACGCACCGTCCACGGCGCCCACCACTGCGATGGTTGCCGTGCCTCCATTCGCTACGGCCTGCGCCATCATGAGAACTGGTCTCTTTATTTCCTGCTGTTCTGTGGCTGGGTGCTGCTGTTGGGGGTGCTGGGCTCGGTGCTGGCGGACCTGCCCTGGGAAAAGGTGCTGGCCGGCCAGGGCCCCCAATGGCCGCTCTGGACCCTGCCGCCCCTGGCCTTGGCCCTGACCCTGGCCTGTATCTGGCTAGCCGCCCGCCGCGCCCCGAAACTGCCTGACTTCCGCCTGGCCCGCAACAGCGGCCTGCGTCCTTTGGCGCTGGCCAGGGGGCGGCGTTAAGCCTGACCCAGGCTGGCCTTGAAGTCGTCCTTGTAGCGGCGCGACAGGTTCAGCACCTGGCCCCCCTTCAAGGTGATCTCCCCATCACCACTGGGCTGGTAACGAATATGGTCTATGGCCTTGTGGTTGACCGCGAAACTGCGATGCACCCGGCTGAACCCGGCCGGCGCCAGCTGCGCCAGCAGCTTGCCCAGGGTGGCCCTTAGGGGGTAAATACGGCCCTGGCTGTGCAGGTTCACGTAATTGCCCGCCGCCTCCATCCACTGAATATCCGCCACCTTGACCAGGTATTCCTTGTCCAGCTTGCGCACCAGCAGGTGCTGGGGCAGGGCGTCCGCTGCCCTGTCTTCCGGGGCGGCGTCGGCGATCAACGCCGCTTCCCCCTTGAGGCGCCGGTAAATGGCGTCAAACAGCTGGTAGGCCAAATACCAGCACAGGTAACCCCAGGCGTCCTTGCGGTATTCGTAGAGCAGCTCCCTTGGCCAGTCGCCGAAATCGTAATGGCCCCCAGCCAGGCTGTAGATGCCTTTGCGAAAGGCCACCATCAGCCCCACATGGGCCAGGGAAAACACCAGGGAAGCGGCCAGGTGGACCAGCAGCAGGGCGCCCAGCCGTTCCAGCCTGGGAGGATGGCGGCGGGCCATGAAAAACAGCAGGGGCAGCACCATCAGGGTGGCCACCAGGCTGGTGTATTCCCAGCAGAAGGGTTCCCAGAGGGCGATTTGGGCCGGCCCGTGGCGGCCCGCTTCCATCCAGACACTGGTGGCGTTGATGCTGTTGCCCACCAGCAGGTAGAGGCCGATCCCCAGCCAAAGATACAGGCGCCGGTGCCGTTCGAAGGCGGCAAATCCCCTTTGTCCCATTATTCCACCTCTTATCCCTGGGGCCCCGCCGCGCGTCACTGGGCGCTGTGGCCCCGGCGCCCGCTGGCGCAAGCTGTTGCCAATACTCAACGCTAACCGCAGGACGCATCATGGAGCAATCTGAACGTCGTTACGATATTGACGCCCTGAGGGTATTGGCCTTCGGGCTTTTGATCCTCTACCACATCGGCATGTACTACGTGGCCGACTGGGACTGGCACATCAAGAGTGACAGGACCTCGGTGGCCCTGCAGGACGGGATGATCCTGTCCAACCTGTGGCGGATGTCCCTGCTGTTTTTCATCAGCGGCATGGCCCTGGCCCTGGTGCAGCACAAGTACCGCCCCGGCCAGTTGCTGGCCTTGCGGGCTCGGCGGTTGCTGGTGCCGTTGCTGTTGGGCATGGTGGTGATCTGCGCTCCCCAGATGTATTGGCAACTGGTTTGGCAGCAGGGCTACGACCAGAGCTTCTGGGCCTTCTGGCCCCAGTACCTGAACCCCGGCACCTCGCTTTATCCCAATCAACAGAGCGCCATAGGCCTGCTGACCTGGAACCATCTTTGGTATCTGCCTTACCTGTTCTGCTACAGCCTGGTGCTGTTGGCCCTGGCCAGGCCCCTGCGCTGGCTGGCCGCCCGCCCCTTGGCCCAGAAGCTGGGGCTGTGGCCGGCGCTGATGCTGGCCTGTGCCGCGCTGATGGGGATCTGGCTCTGGCTGAGGGCCGACTTTCCCAGCACCCATGCCTTGCTGGACGACTGGTATAACCATGGCAAGTACCTGCTGGTGATGGTGCTTGGCTACTTTTTTGTCTGCCAGCGGCGGCTGTGGGACGCCACCATCGCCAAGCGCTGGTGGCTTTTGATGCTGGCGCTGCTGGCCTATGGGGTAATCATTGCCGAGCGCCATGGCGCCTTCGCGGGCGTCGATGGCGATGCGCTCTGGGTCAGGCTGGTCTGGGGGGCGGTGCTCAGCCTCAACCACTGGTGCTGGCTGCTGGCGGTGCTGGGCTTTGGTGGCCGCTGGCTCAACCGACCCTGGCCTTGGCTCAATTACGCCAACGAGGCGGTGCTGCCCTGGTACATGCTGCACCAGACCCTGATCATCCTGGCGGCGGTCTATCTCCATGGCCTGGCCCTGCCGTTGTGGCTGGAGGTGCCGGCGCTGCTGGGACTGACCCTGGCGGGCTGCGCCCTTGGCTTTGAGATAGTGCGCCGCGTCGCCCTGCTGCGCTGGCTGTTCGGCCTCAAGGCCAAGGCCGCTGCTACGCCCCGGCCTTTGCAGGCGCGGCAGAACAGTTACTGAGCCAAGATGCCGCCTCGAAGCCGGGGCGGCACCCTGATAGACTGCCCGCTGTTTTCCGTTCAACCCAACCGGGCCCTGCCGGGCGACAGGCTGTTATGAAAGTCGTTATCCGTTTGTTTTTTATCGTTCTTCGCCGTCTCTTGATGCCTTTTATGCTGCTCTACGCCGCTTTGTCCAAACCCAAGGCCATCACCAGGGACCCGGCCCGCCAGGCCGAAGTGGACCAGGCTTGCGGCCAGCTGACCCTCTTTCAGTTCAATACCTGCCCTTTTTGCATCAAGGTGAAAAAGGAAGTCCACCGCCTGGCCCTGCCCATCACCCTGGCCAATGTGCAGCGCGATCAGGAGGCCCGCCAGACCCTGATTGCAGGGGGCGGCAAGGGGCAGGTACCTTGCCTGCGCATCACCGGCGACGACGGCCAGGTGCAATGGCTCTATGAGTCCGGCGATATCAACGCCTATCTGCAGGCGCGTTTCGCTCCCTGAACAAAAAAGCCCCGCAGGCGGGGCTTTATTTATCTGGGCAGGGGCTTTTCCAGTTCGTAAAAGCCGTCCGATATCCCTTCCAAGCGCTGTTCCACCACCAGGCGGGCGTCGCTCAAGGCCTGGTTGTAAAAGCGCGGCCCTATCTTTTCGGCAAAGAAATCCAGCAGGAACTCGGCGTCAAACTGGCCCAATTCCTGGTCCAGCTCGGTGTCGAAGTAGCGCTGTATCGCCCTGACTATCTCGTCCTTTTCGGCGTTGTTGAATTCAATCTTGGCCATGGAGTCCTCCTGTTGCCGCCAGAGCCTCGCCCCTACGGCGGCCCAGGTCAAGCCTTCAGGTGGCTGGCCAACTGCTGGTGCCGTCAACGGGCAGCTTGGGCACTTGCATGTCGGCGCACTGGCTTTGCACCTGGTAATAGACCTTGGCGGCGGGGGCAAAGCCGTAGGCCGCCACCTGGGCGCCGGCGTCGGCGCTGTAGCCGATGCCCCAAAGGTCAAAATAACCGCGCATATCCCGTTGCAGCAGCCAGGAAAGCCCCATCAGCATAAAGTCGTTGCCGTCCGGGTCCGGTGCCGTGGCGAAGCTGGCCATGCCCAGGGCGCCTTTTTGCGCAGCCCAGCGGTCCGGGTCGGCGGCGGCCTGGGTGAACAGCCTTTCTTGCAGGTAGAGCAGGGTGTAGAGCTGCCAGCCGTTGTCCAGGCCGGCGATGTCGTCAGCCATAAAGGCCAGCTGCAGGTAGAAATCCAGGCGGGTACCGGCGTTGTCGTAGGTGCCGGTCTGGCTCCACAGCTTGTCGTACATGGCCTGGCTGGGATCGGCCTGGGTCTGGGCCTGCTGGAGCCAGCCGTAGGTCAGGGCCGGGTCCTGGCGGTCGCAGCTTTCGATGCGTTCGCCACTGTCGTGAAAGCGTTGCCAGCCCTTGTAGAGGGGGAAGATGTTGTTGGACACCTCCCCGGAGCGGCCGCCGTAGATCTTCAGGCGGCTGCGTTGCAGATTGTGGCCTATCTCGTGGCTCTCTCCCCAGCCGAAGGGACTCAGGGCCCAGGACTGGTCGTAGGGGTTGCCGGAGCAGCCGGCGCCACACTCGGCGGCTTCGTCCACGTTGATGTGCTGTACCTTGGGTTTGGCGTGGATTTGCGGGTCGGTGCAGTCCCAGCCCAGGCTAGTGCAGCGCGCCGCCACGGTCCCGGCCAGGGCCAGGCCGTCCCCCTGGAAGCCGGCCAGATCGTAAGTGCCCTTGATCATATAGGCCCAGACGTCGTCCAGGGCCTGGGTCACGTCCCCCTGGTAGCGGTCGGCGTAGATAAAGGCCTTCATCATCTGCTTGCGGGAATTGATCTCGACAAAATCGGTACGCAGGCCGGCCCAGGCCAGGGGGGAATCGTCCAGTTGCGCCAGGTAGTCGGCGGCATTGGCAAAGTCGCTCAGGTAGGGATAGGGGCTGAGGTTGCTGACCTTGAGGCTGACCTGGCCGCTGCCGGCGGGTAGCTGCACCATCAGCGGGCCGCCGTAGGGGCTGGTCAGCTGTTGTTGCTGGCCTTGAGTCAGGCTGAACTGGGGGGAGCGCAGGAACTTGGGCCTGAGGTAGCCGTTGGCGTTGAACTCACGGGTAGAGCCGCTGCGCTGGGTATTGATAAAGGCGGCCAGGGCCAATGGCTGGCCGTCGGTGCGTTCCAGCTCGATACGCTGGCCCGGCAGCAGGTAAAGGCCGGTGCCCCGGTAGTTGCTGTGGCCGTTCAGGGTGAAGGTCAGGGTCTGGCTGACCAGGGCCGGTGCCGTTGCTATGGGGTCGCTGAAGTTGCCAAGGTCGGCCTGGGCCGGGTTGCTGGCCCTGTGGTAGTAGGCCAGGTGGTCGGCCAGGTAGGCGGCCAGGAACTGGTTGGGGTCGGTGCTTTCCTTGTCCATGGGGTAATGGATCTGGGCGCGGTAGCTGTCTCCCAGCAATACGAACAGCTTGAGCAGGGTCAGGTTGGGTTCGGCAAAAAGGTCCAGGCCCTGGCTGTCCAGACGGTTGAGGGCGTTTTTAAGGCTGCGGGCGCCGCTGAGAAAGGCCTGGTCGAAGCCGGCCACCTGGTCACAGCTGACCTTGCCTACGTAGCTGGTGCAGCCGGACCAGTCGAAGGCGAAGTCCTGGTCGATAAAGTGCTGGGTAAGGCGCTGTTCGGCGGCCAGCCAGGGCGCCTGGTCCAGCATGGCCTGGGCCTGGTTCCAATTGGCGCTGGCATTGGCCCAGTAGTTGCCGCCGTAAGGCAGGCTGGCGCCCATCAGTTCGGTAATGGCATCCGCCACCGGGCTGGTGGCTTCGTACCAGTTGTGTTGGTAGAAGAGCCCCTTGCCCTGGGCCAGTGCCCCCTGGAAACTGGCGACGATGGCGGCGGCGTCCTGGTCGTTGCCCCGCCAGCCACTGATCACCAGGTCGGCCTGGGCCAGGCAGTTGTCCAGGGCGGCGACGTCGCTGCACCCCAGCAGGGTCCAGTTGGGGTGCTGGGCCTCCAGCCACTGGCGGGTGGCCTCCTCTTGGCCGGCCAGAAAACTCAGGGCCAGGGTGTGGGGCTGGCTGAGATCCGCATCCTGCATCAGCCAGGCCAGCAGTTGCTCTGCCGCCGGGGCCATGGCCAACAGCTCGCCGGCCTGGAAACGGGCAAAGAGGTGGGTGCCTATGCCCCCATAGCGGCCCCCCTGCACCTCGCCGGCAATGGCCAGCACCTGGCCGCCGTTGGCGTTGATCAGGCTAAAGGTACGATCCGGTTCGGTGACATTGAACAGCTGGGTGCGGTTGCCCGGGGCATAGTCGATGGCGCCGTTCCCAAACAGCTGTGTCACCAACTGCTGTTGGCTGGCCTGGACGTCCTGGATCTCCTGCTTGATACGGGCCAGCAAGGCCGGGCTGCTGGTGAGGCTGGCGTCCCCCTGGGCCAGGGCCACTGCCACACCGTCACGGCCATCCACCTGGGTCACTGTGATCCCCAGGGTCGCCTGGCCGCCCCGGCCGTCGCTGACGGTCAGCTGGCCCTGATCCTGGCCCTGGGCGCCGCTGTTGGCCAGATACAGCAGTTGGTCTCCTTCGAGGCTGAAGCGGCCCAACTGCCCCTGCTGGCTGATGCTGGCGTTGAGGTTGTCACCGTCGGCGTCCTGGGCAAACTGGCGCCAGTTGCCGCTGGCCTCTTGGGTCTGCCACTGGTAGGCCAGGGTCATGGGGCTGGTGCTGGGCGCCTGGTTGGTGCTGGGGGAGGCCGGGTCTCCGCCACCACCGCCGCAGCCTGCAAGCAAGAGGCTGCCAAGCAGAAGTGTCTTTTTCATGTAACTGATTACCTTATTGTTATTGGGCGCCATGGTAGGTGAAGGCGACCCAAATAACAGGGCAGTCACAGGGGGCTTTGGTGCCTTTATGCCTCTTTATTGAGCAGCAGTAAGACGCCGGTAGAAGCGGCTGTCCACCGCCATCACCGGAAAGCGTGCCGGCAGCTGCGCCTTGGGGAGTTGGCTGAAACCCTGCTTTTCATAAAAGCGGTGGGCGGCAAGGAAACGGTCCGTGGTACCCAGGAAGATCTCGGTAATACCCTGGTCCCTGCACCAGTGCAGCAGGGTGTCCAACAAGGCCTTGGCCACCTGCCCCTGGCTACCCCGGTGGTCTTGGTGCACGAACATCTTGCGAAGGGCCCCCTGGCCGTTGCCGATATCCAGCACCGAGATAGACCCCACCACCTCCTCGCCGTCCAGCGCCACCCAGAAGTTGCCGGCTCCCTGGCGGTAAAAGCCGGGAATGTCCAGCAGGTCGGGCTGGCGTTCCAGGTTGATATCGATGCCGAATTCCTGTTGCTGGATAGGCAGGATCAAGGCCACCACCCCTGGTTGGTGGGCCGGGCTGAAGGGAATTATGGTCAAGGCGGTCTCCCAAAGACAGGGGCCTGGCAACAGCACTGCCGGCCCCTTTTGCCAAAGAGGCCACCCTAGGGCAAAGCCCCCTATTGAGGCAAGGACGACGCCGGCAGGTAACGGTAGTGGCCGGTGATGGGAAAGCGCAGCAGGCTGTCGTCCTCCACCGGGCCCTGGCCTATGTTGTGCACCACCATCAGGTTGCCGGAGGCGGCCTTGTTGTCGCTGATGATGCCGATATGGGGCAGGTTGCCGGGGAGCATCCAGGTGACCAGATCGCCGGGTTGGTAGTCTTGCGGGTTGTTGCTGGTGGCCAGGACCTGGCCGTGGCGGCTGAAAAACACCTGCAGGTTGGGCACCCGGCGGTGGTCGATATTGGGATCGGTTGCACTCAGGCCCCAGATCCGTTTCGAGGGATAAAGGGCGAAATGCCGCTTCATGTCTTCGTGGACCAGCTGCTGCAGGTCAATACCCAGGCGCCGGTAGCTGCGGATCACCACATCGGTGCAGACACCCAAGCCGGCCGGCACGTCGCCACCGGGATAGTCGATGGCGAAATAGCGGCCGTCGTAACGCACCTGTTGCTGGGTGCGGTCCTGGGCCGCTTGCACCAGCTCTTCAAAGGTCAGGGCTTGGACGCTGGCGGTGGCCAGCAGTAAATACAGAGGGAAAAGACGCATGGGCACTCCTTGCCGTTTTTCCGCACTGTGCCAGTCCTTTACCCAGCCTGGCCTGAACGGCGGTGCGGCAAATGGGAGCTGGCGCACAAAAACGTGGTTTTTCCCCGAGGGTGACAGGGGTATGGGTACCCCGGCCCGGCCCGTCGTCTCAGGGGGCTAGTGAGTGTTAACCCCTTGCCGGCCTTGCTGAAGAAGCTTGGTAATAAAGGATTAAGCGCTTGTTTTCCTTGGCCGACTTTCCTTTATGTCCATCGTCTTTTTGCACCTGCTCCGAACTGGCACTGAGGAAATACATGAAAACAATAAGGGCGTTGGCCCTGCTGCTGGCGGCGGCCTTGCCGGCCCTGGCCGACACCCCTTTGCAGGGGGTCTGGCAAGGGAGCCTGGGCAACAACAAGGTCAGGGTTTGCTTCAACAAGGACAGCGACAGCCTGGCGGGCAACTATTACTTCCAGCAAGCGCCTGAGCCCAGGGCGTTGCGCCTGAAAAATGGGCTCTGGGTGGCCGAAGATGGCCAGGGTTATTGGCAGCTTGGGTTGCCCAGGGGAGACAGTCTCAGCGGCAGCTGGCATGGCCACAACAGCCCCAGCCCCCTAGCCATCAAGCTCAGCCGCATCGACCTGGGTGATGACGACGACTGCGGCGCCGACGCCTATGCCCTGCCTCTGGAGCAGCTGCCCACAGTGGAAGCCGGCCCCTGGCAGTCCTGGCAAGGTACCCGTTACCGGGAACTCAAATACGGCGCCGAGTCGGGCCTGGAGATGGACCCGGCGCTGCCCCAGGCTCAGGTCATCAACGCCTGGCTCAGGGCCCATTTAACCGATCCCGAGGCCCTGGACGAGCAGTTTGAGACCCGCCGTGACGCCCTGCGCCGCCTGGGTACGGCCGACTTTGACGAAACCCGAGTCGAGCCTGTCTTTCGCAACAGCCTCTGGCTGGGGGTGCGTTTTTACCGCTGGGCCGCCGGTTATGGCCGCAGCGGCATTTCCCAGGAGTATCGTTATTTCTCCCTGGCCACAGGCCAGGAAGTTGAGCCTTGGCGCTGGTTCCTGCGTAACCAGGACGCAGGCCAGGCCCACCGCCTGCCGGGGCCGCTGCGGGCCCACCTGATGAAGGGGCAGGTGGTTGACCAGGACTGCGACCATGGGGACGGCTCCGGCTGGTTCAACCTGGGCTTGGACAGCGGCGGCTTGCTGTTCTGGGAGGAGGCCATGGGCGACGGCTGCGAGCTGAGCTTTGCTCTGAGTCCCCAAGAAGCCCTGGCTTTTGCCAACAGCGAAGGGCGTGAGCAGCTCAAAGCCTTTGCCGACATCCTGGCCGCCGGCCGCCAGGGTTAGGCGGTACCGGCCTGGAGCCCTGGCTTTGGCCGCAGCAGTCTGGCCAAGGCCAGGGTGGCCAATACCAGCACCAGGTCCTTGGGCAGGTTGGTGCCCAGCGCAAAGAGCGGGCTCTGCCCGGTCAGCATGGGCATGACCAGCAGGTAATAAAGTTCCATGACCAGGAAGGGCACCAACAGCAACAGATAGGGCAGGCGGCCCTCTGGCGCCCAGCAGTAGCGCAGTATCAGCACCAGCGGCACCAGCACCAGCAGCATGGGCAGGCCCAGGCTGACCAGGTTGACCACGGCGAAGGCCAGTATGGGGGTCTCCTGCACCCAGGGGGCCAGCCACTGGGCCGGTATGGCAATGGCGGCACCGAGGCCGATAGGCCAGATGACGGCGAACAGGTACGCAATGCCCAGTAAAAGGGCGATGATGTGATGCTTGGTGTTCACTTTTACCTTCCTTGATGGGTATCTGGAGGCCGCCTTGGCCTTACCATGGCCGACACTGCTGCTGTCGGGTGTTTTACATACAATTTCTACCTTACGGCATGTCAGGCCATTTTTGTTGATAAAAAATGACCCCGGTAGATAAGATTCTCTGTATCGACATTTCCTTTGGCATCAGTGTGATAAAGATCGCCAGAGGCCTCTCCTACCCAGACCAGTCGGTTGCCGTTTTCGAATGAGACCGACAGCCCATGCTCGATTTCCCAGTCGCAACCGCCACTCACCACCACATAACAGCGCTTTGTTTGTTCGCTGTGCGAGAGGGTGACCCTGGACAGGGAAATGAAATCCAAGATGTTTTCATCATTTTCCTGGTAGGGCATTTCATCCAGCAGGTCGTCCCCGACATCGAGGAAGAAGTCCTGATAGAAGGCGAAAAGATGCGCCTTCAAGTCGTTGATTCGCTCCGGTGCCATCGACAGGAAGTTGGCCAAAGTGGCGGCTATCTCATCCTCGTGCTCGTCGATCTCCTCGATGCTGCAGTTCAGGTCGATAGCAACCGCTTTTCCACCCAGCAGGGGGATTTCCACCTGCTCCGACACCAAGTCATACCGTTCCTTGTGATGAGGGCTGTTGATTTTGGTGAAGACGAGTGAGCCGATAATTCTTTGCATGAAGCGTCATCCATTACGCATGTTTAAGGCAGTGCCTTGGCCTTAGGGCCGAGCGGTGAAGAACAAGATTGTTTTAAAAGCTATCCAGGCAATGCAGGCTGGCTCTTGGTTTGGCGCAAAATGCCGACACGGCCTCCGCTTCTACCCCGAATTCTTCCAGAGCCTCGAGGTTTTGCTGAAACCAGGCCAAAGCGTCGGTTGAATAGCGAATCAACATCAGCCCTTGTTCCTCGTTGAAGATCAGAGGTTTTCCCTGGGGCCACTTCATGGCGTCGGGAGCCAACTCAAGCAATGCCAGGGTATTGATGTCCCCCAGGTCCAGGTGTTCCACATCGTCCAGGTTGTCGATGTCTTCAACCACCCTCAGCAGGGCTGCTTGGTCATCAGAATCAATCAGATACATTCTTCATCCTTAATGGGTTATCCATGTCTGGTCCGCTTTGAAGGCCTAACGCCTCCCTGATGGCGGACAACTTGAGGGGCGGGTTTTGGGTGTGGGCAATGCGGTGGCAGGTTGGGCATAGAGATACCAGGTCTTCCAGCCGGGTCTGCGTCTCCCCTGTGGCGGCAAGGGGGTTGATATGGTGGACGTCGATGATCCACTGCCCTGCTATTTCCTTGGCAAAACCACAGGCCTGGCAACGGTAGCCGTCCATTTGCCTGCGCTGCAGGGCAAGGCTGGTATTGCGATGGCGCGCCAGTATCTGCCGGTCGACTGCGTAACCCTCCATGGCCCTTGGGCTGTCAAAGTCATAGGACTCTTGCCTGGTAAAGCTGACCTGGCGGCCGGGTAAGTCGAGATCCGTGACTTGCCAGCCGGCGGCAATCCACAAATGCGCCCAGCTGTGGGAATCGTCGGTTCGGGAATTGGCCCACCAGGCGGAATGCCGATAGGCACTGGCCGGCAGGGCGCCGCCCAGGATCGTCTCTATCTGGTCAAAAGACAGGGCGATATAAGGAGCGTCCAAAGCCGAGAGGTAATGGGCTAATGGCTGATATCTGCTCATAACATCCTTGTACCCAAAGCGCCTGCGCCTGGGATGGCCGTTCTTGGCCGTTGGTAATGGGGGCGCCATGGCGACCCGGGTAAAACCTTAGGAAAACTAAGCTAACCCCATCATTGGCGAAGGTAAAGTCGTAAAAAAGCCCCCTGCTTGAGGGGGCTCGGTGTGTGGCCTTTGCCGGCTTTTAGTCGGCCTTGCGGGCCTTTTCGGCGGCGATAAAGGCGTCTATCTGCTGCTCCATCACCGACAGGGGCACGGCGCCGTTGGCCAGCAGGGCGTCGTGGAAGCGGCGGATGTCGAACTTGTCACCCAGCTCGCCCTGAGCCTTCTCCCGCAGGCGCTTGATGGTCAGTTCACCCAGCTTGTAGGACAGGGCCTGGGCCGGCCAGCTGATGTAGCGGTCGGTCTCGGTCTGGACGTTGTGCAAGGCCAGGCCGGTGTTGTCGGCCATGTATTTGAGGGCCTTGTCCCTGTCCCAGCCGTACCAGTGGATGCCGGTGTCCACCACCAGGCGGGCGGCGCGCCAGGCGTCGAAGATCAGGCGGCCAAAGCGCTCATAGGGGGTGCGGTAGAAGCCGGCCTCTTCCCCCAGGTATTCGCAGTAAAGGCCCCAGCCTTCGCCGAAGGCGCTGATGTAGCCGTTGCGGCGAAAAGCGGGCAGGTCTGTCTGTTCCTGGGTGAGGCTGATCTGCAGGTGATGGCCCGGCACCGCCTCGTGCAGGGTCAGGGCCGGTAGTTCATAGAGGGGCCGCACCGGCAGGTTGTAGGTGTTGACCCAGTATTCCCCCGGCCTGTCGTCGCTGTAGGACCCGGAATAGCGGCCTGTGGTGTAGTTGGGGGCTATGGCCGCCGGCACCGGCTCAACGGCGTAGGTCTTGCGGGGCAGCTTGCCAAAATAGCGGGGCAGCAGGCCGTCGGCCCGCTTGGCGTAGTAGGAAGCTTCCTTGAGCAGCTGCTCGGGGCTGGTCACATAGAACTGCGGATCGGTGCGCAGGAAGGTGAGGAATTCCTGGAAACTGCCTTTAAAGCCCAGTTCCTTGATGATGGCGTCCATTTCCTTGTGGATACGCGCCATTTCCGTCAGGCCCAGTTGGTGCACCTGTTCCGGGCTGATATCCAGGGTCACGTAATGCTTGACCCTGTTGCGGTACCAGTCGCGGCCATTGGGCAGCTCGGACAGGCCGATGCTGTCGCGGGCGCCGGGCACATAGGTGTTGACCAGGAAGTCATGGAACTGGCGAAAGGCGGGCAGCACCTGCTGTTGCACCAGGGCCTTGGCCTTGGCCCGGCGCGGATCTGCGGCGGGGAGCTGGTCGAAAGGGCTCAGAAACTGCTGGGCGTCGATATAGGACTGGACGTTGTCGCCGGCCAGGGCCAGCACCGCCTTGGGCTGGGTAATGCCCTTGGCCAGGCCCTCTTGCATCCAGTGGGTCTGCTGGGCCATGTAGCGAGGGATATCGGCCAGGGCCACCAAGTAGCGGTCATAGTCGCTGTCGCTGTCAAAGCGCAGGTTGTCCTTGAGGCTGGCCAGCGATACCCAGAATCCGTACTCGGAGGTCAGGGGCATCAGGTGATCCCCGAAGCGGTAGTTGTCCAGGCGGTCGTCCAGCTCGTAGATCAGCATGGTCTTGGAGATCTGGTCCTGGGTGCTGAGGCTTTGGCTGGGCACCGCCTCCACCTTGGCCTTGAAGCCCTGCCAGTAGCTGTTCTGGGCGGCCAGGGCGGCCGGTGACAGGTCCGGCAGGTGGCCGGCGCCGCGCTGGGGGTTGTCGCTGCCGGCGATCATCTGGCCGTACTGGCCATTGGCCTGCCAGTACTGGTCCATCAAGGTCTGGAAACTGACTTGCACGCTTTGGGTGCTGTCCATGGGGGCGGGAAGCTGGGCGCAGCCTCCCAGCAAGGCGACGCATAAGGCGGCGACGGGGGCGAGACGGGTCATGGCAATTCCTTGTTGTCTTTTTTTGTCCAGTTTCCGCAAAAGCCTGGCCGGCACAAGGGCGCCACGACCACAAGATCCCCTGGCAGGGTGAATGCCTCAGGGCAGATCCAGCCAGCCCCGCCACAGGGCGATCAGGGCCTGGCGGGCGGTGGCGGAAAAGTCCGGCACCAGCAGTTCGGTGCCTTCGCTGTAGAGCTCCCGCAGGGCCGGGGGTGGATGGGCAGCCTGCCAGAGCCCCACCACCAGGGAGTAGGAGGCCTGCAACAGGCTTTGCACCCCCTGGTTGGGTACCTGCAGGTGGTGGCTGACCACGGCGGCGGTGGCGGCTACCGCCTCGGCCAGCTCGTGCTTGAAGGCCAGCACGGCGTCGGTGTCGTCACTGCTTTCAATCAGGCCATGGGACAGGGCCGCCAACTGGCAGGTCTGGGGGTCGTTGGCCACCAGTTCACAGAGATCGGTGACCACCTGGTTGAAGGACAGACCCTGTTCCAGGCCCTGGCTGAGGGTATTGAGCCAACCTTTGATGTCTTCCACCAGCAAGGCCAGGAAAATGGCTTCCTTGGAGCGGAAATACAGGTACAGGGTGCCCTTGCCCAGGCCCAGGTTGGCGGCCAGTTCGGCAGCGGTGGGCAGGCGTCTGTGCTGGCTGTAGAGCTGCCGTGCCGCGTCCAGGATCTGCTGGTGGCGGCGGGCTTTGTCGTCGGTGTTTCTGGCGCGTCGCATGGCAAAATGGCTCAGGATTTGAGCCCAGTATGAGGGGGGTGGCGGCCCCGGTAAAGGCCGGGGCGGCCAGCGGTTCAAGTTCCGGGACGCCAGGCTTTGGCGGTGGCCAACAGTTTGAGATCGCTGCCGGCAGGGCCCAACAGCGACAGCCCTATGGGCAGGCCGTCAATATCGCCCATGGGCACCGTCAGGTGCGGATAGCCGGCCACGGCGGCCAGGGTGGAGGTACCGCCCCGGTAGAAGTCACCGTTGACCCGGTCAATCAGCCAGGCCGGACCATTGGTGGGGGCTATCACCAGGTCAAAGCCCTGGTCGAACAGCTGATCCAGGGCGGCCCTGGCCTGGCTCTGGGCCTGCTGGCGGGCAGCGCTGGCGTCCTTGGCGCCCAGGGCGGCTTCCAGGGTTTCCTGGCCGAAATAGCGCAACTCCCGGTCGGCATGGGCTCGGTTGAACTGCACCAGCTGTTCCAGGCTGCGCACCGGCACGGAAGGCGGCAGGGCCGCCAGGTAGCGGCCGAGATCCTGTTTGAACTCCCAAAGCAGCGCCTGGTAGGCATCGTCGGCCAGGCTGTCGGGGACAATGGGTGCCACTATGTCCACCGTGGCGCCGGCGGCCTTGAAGTCCTTGGCGGCCCGGTCCAGCAAGGTGGCGACCCTGTCGTCAAAGCCGCCCTTTTCCACCCAGACTCCCACCCTGAGGTCGGCCAGCTTGATGGCGGGTAAGGTGTCCTTGGCAAAGTAAACTGGGTCGGCCATGGCCAGCAGTAGGGCGGCGGCGTCATCCACGGTGCGGGTGATGGGGCCTGCAACGTCCTGGGCCTGTGACAGGGGCACTATGCCAGTCTGGCTGACGGCCCCCAGGGTAGGTTTAAGCCCCACCAGGCCGGCCATGGCCGCCGGGCAGGTGATGGAACCGTCGGTTTCGGTGCCGATGGCGCCATCGGCCATGCCGGCCGCTACCGCTGCTGCCGAGCCAGAGGATGAGCCACAGGGGCTGCGGCGAGGATCTTGGGGCAGCCGGGTCTGACCGCCGGTGGCGCTCCAGCCACTGATGGAACGCTGGCCCCGGAAGTTGGCCCATTCGCTGAGGTTGCTCTTGCCCAGCACCAGGGCGCCGGCGGCCTTGAGGCGCTGCACCAGGGGCGCGTCTTGGCGGGGAACATAATCCTTAAGGGCCAGGGACCCGGCGGTGGTGGCCAGGCCCTTGACCTCGATATTGTCTTTGATGGCCAAAAGCCAGTGGTGCAGAGGGCCGGCCGGTGCCTTGGCTAGCTGTTCCTCGACCTGGGGATTGAGGCTGATATAGGGATTGACGGGAAGAGGCTTGGCCTGGTCGGCGGCGATGGCCGCTTGCACGGCGGCCAGGTCCCCTTTGGCCCAGAGAGGGCCGGCCAGCAGGGCCAGGGTCAGCAGTAGGGCTTTCATCCGGGTCTCCTTCCATGGACTACCCGGATCTTGTAACACAGGGCGCCCTTAGGCTGCCTGTTTTTCCAGGTCTGGGGTGGCGTCGGCCTGGGGAGCCTGGGCGGCGACCTTGTGGGCCGGTTTGATGGCCAATACCGCCAGGGCGGCAATCATCAGAAGCCCCCCCATCAGCAGGAAGCCGTCGTTATAGGCCATGACGCTGGCCTGCTTGTTGATTTCTGTCATCAGCAGCCCGTAGGCCTGGTTGCTGGTGCCGCCCTGGGCCACCATCAACTGGCCGGTATGGCTGAGCCAGTCGGTAAGGTTCTGGCTGCCGGACACCAGGGTTTCCTTGACCTGCCACAGGTAGTGGCGGGTGCGGGTGTCCAGCAGGGTGGCCAGCATGGCAATGCCCACGGCGCCGCCCAGGTTACGCATGACGTTGAGCAGGGTAGAGGCCGAAGGGGCATCTTCCTGGCGGATATGCTGGGTGGCGATGATCGACAGGGGCACCATCATAAAGGGCTGGGCCATGGCCCTGACCAGCAGCGCCGGGATCAGGAAGGCACCGTCATAGAGCACCGTCATGTTGATGTTCATCCACATGCTGATGGCGATGCCCACAAAGCCGGCAAACACCAGGTAGCGCGGGTCCACCTTCTTGACCAGTTTGGGGATCAGTGGGAACAGCGGCAGCTGCGGAAAGCCAACCCACATCAGCACCAGGCCTATCTGCATGGCGGTGTAGTCGTGAATTTGGGCCAGGAACAGCGGCACCATGTAGACCGACCCGAACAAGCCGGCCCCCAGGGCAAAATAGGCGATACAGGCCTTGGTAAAGTCGGCGTTGCCGAACAGCCTCAGGTTGACCAGGGGCGCTTTGGCGGTGAACTGGCGCCAGATGAAAAACACCATGCTGATGGCGGAGATCACCGCCAGCCAGCGCAGGTATTCGGCGTCAAACCAGTCGTCCCGTGACCCTTCCTCCAGCACGATCTCCAGGGCACCCAGGCCCAGGGCCATGGTCACCATGCCGAACAGGTCTATGCTCTTGAGCTCGCCGTCGTTACGGTCTTTCTTGTCCAACCCCATGGCCAGCAGGGCCATTACCAATATGCCGGGCAGGACGTTCAGGTAGAACAGGTAATGCCAGCTGAAGGTGTCGGTCAGCCAGCCCCCCAGGCTTGGGCCTATGGAAGGGGCGAAGGTGGCGGTGACCCCGAACAGGGCCATACCCACAGGCTGCTTTTCCTTGGGCAGCAAGGTCATGATCAAGGTAAAGGCCATGGGGATCAGGGCGCCGCCGGTAAAACCCTGCAGGGCCCTGAACACGATCATCGACTCCAGGTTCCAGCTTAAGGAACAGGCCAGGGAGGCGAGGATAAAGCCGGCGCTGTTCCACAGCAGGTAGCGCCTTGGGGACAGCCAGCGGGAGAAGAAGCCGGTCAGGGGGATGGCGATCATCTCCGCCACCAGGTAGGAGGTGGCTATCCAGGAGGATTCGGTCAAGGTAGCCCCAAGAGCACCCTGGATCTCCTTGAGGGAGGAGTTGGTGATCTGAATGTCCAGTATCGCCATGAAGGCGCCCACCAGGGCACCCATCACGGCCAGCCAGTTCTTGGGGATACGGGAGACCATGCCTTACTCCGTGTGCACCGTGGCCAGCACCGACATGCCCGGGCGCAGTACGCTCAGATCTTGGCCGGCGTCGAAGGCCACCCTGACCGGCAGGCGCTGCACCACCTTGGTGAAGTTGCCGGTGGCGTTTTGCGGCGGCAGCAGGGCGAACTCGGAACCGGTGGCGCCGGCAAAGCTTTCAATATGGCCTTTGAAATGGACACCGGACAGGGCGTCCGCTTCCACGTCCACGTCCTGGCCGACCTGCATCTTGGCGACCTGGGTTTCCTTGTAGTTGGCTTCCACCCAAATACGGGGAGTAACCAGGCTCAGCAGGCGGCTGCCGGGGCTGGCGCTTTGGCCCAATTGCACCTGGCGGCTGGTCACCATGCCGTCGCGGGGGGCCAGCAGGGTGGTGTAGGACAGCTGCAGCTGGGCATCGTCTACCTGGGCCTGGGCGGCGGCAACAGTGGCTTCCAACTGGGGTTTTTCACCCAGGATCACGGTCAGCTCGGCCTGTTCGGTGGCGATCTGGGCCTTGGCCTGGGCCAGGCGGGCCTTGGCGGCGTCGCGGCTCAGTTCGGCGGCGTCCAGGTCATCCTGGGACACATACTGCTTACCGGACAGGCGGGACAGGCGGTCAACCTGTTGCTGGGCCCGTTTCAGCTCGGCGGTGGCGGCATCGCTGCTGGCCCTGGCGGATTCCACCAGGGTCTGCTGGGCCTGCTGGCGGTCGATCAGGTGGTCCAGCACCGCCTGTTGTTGGGCCAGGCTGGCCTTGGCCTGGGCCAGGGCGATCTGGTAGTCGCTGGGGTCCAGTTTCAGCAGCGGCGTGCCGGCTTTGACCAACTGGTTGTCTTCCACCAGTATGTCGGTGACTGTACCGTTGACCCGGCTCATGATCGGCAGAATATCGGCTTTGATGTAAGCATTGTCGGTGGCTTCCTGGCCCTGGTGCAGCCACCACCAGGCGCCACCACCTGCGGCCAGTATCACCAATACCAGCAGCAAAAGGATGCGTCGAGACATTAGACCTCCGGATTTTAAGGTCGACATCCTAACGCTGTTCCATTATTTTTATTAGTCCGCCTTTACGATACGTACTGTTTCCCACATTGTGCCAGTGGCTTTAGCCCGGAGGTCTCGGTGGATCTTAATGAAATTCAAGTGTTTACAAAGGTTGTCGAGGTAGGCAGTTTCACCTCGGCCGGCGAGCGTCTAGGCATGACCAAGGCGACGGTCAGCCGCAAGATTGCCGACCTGGAAGAGCGCCTTGGGGTAAGGCTGCTTAATCGCACCACCCGCCAGCTCAACCTGACCGAAACCGGTAAGGCGTTTTATGAGCGCTGCTCGCGGATCATGACCGACCTGGATGACGCCCAGGCCCTGGTCACCACCCGCGCCGAACAGGTCAGGGGCAAGCTCAAGGTAGTGATGCCCATCGAGCTGGGCCAGCTGATGATGGGCCGCTTTCTGGGCCACTTCATGCAGAAGTACCCCGATGTGGAAATCGACGCCGAGCTGACCAACCGCCGGGTGGACATGGTGCAGGAAGGGGTGGATGTGCATATCCAGGTGGGCCTGGGGCAGGACTCCAACCTCATCGCCCGCCGCCTTGGCTCCAGCAAGAAGATCATGGTGGCCAGCCCCGACTATCTGGCCAAGGCACCGCCGCTGCTGCACCCCGAAGATCTCAACGACCACGAGAATATCCTGCTCAAGCAGTCTGGTGACAGCTACGAACCCCTGCATTTTTCCAAGGGCAAGGAAAAGCTGACGGTGCAGGTCAAAGGCCGTCTGCACTGCAACAACGTCACCTTCGCCCGGGAGGCCTTGCTGTCTGGCCTGGGGGTTGGCTTTATGCCGCTGTTCCTGGCCCTGCCCTATGTGAACGAAGGCCGCCTGGTGCGGATACTGCCGGAGTGGAACATGGACGGCGGCGAGATGTACGCCCTCTACCAGAGCCGCCAGTACATGCCCAAGCTGCTCAAGACCTTCCTCGACGAAGTGAGCCGTACCCTGGACGAGATGGACAAGCTCAAGACCAAGTGCATGCTGGACAAGGAGCACCTGTTGGCGCACCTGATGCGTGACCAGGTCAGCCAGGAAAAGGACCTGATGGCGGCGGTGCTGGAAAATGCCCGCAAGGCGGATAAAGACGCCGCTGCCTGACCAAGAAAAGCCGGCTGATGCCGGCTTTTCTTATGGGGCCAGTACCAGGCCGGCTGGCCTGGCCTGATCCCCTTGGCGGTAATCACAGACCCCGTCGGGGAACACCAGCGCCAGCCAGCCTTGGTAGGGCGCCATGTCCAAGGGTCGGTACAGGCCGGCATCGATGGCCTGGGCCACCGGGATACGGGCGCACTTGAACATGTCCCCTGCCAGTGGCGCCCCGGCCCTGTTGCGGGGCGAGCTGTAAGAGGGGAACCTGTCCAGGCAGGCCCCTGCTTTTTCGGCGCCGTTCCAGGCACCGTCCCACACCCCTTTGCCTTCTGCGATCAGCAGCCCCTGGCCGTCAAAGCAGCTGTCCTGGGGTTTTTGTCCCTTGCTGAGCCAAGCCTCCATGGCGGCGATGGCCTGGACTGTGGGGTCAAGGGGCTTTTCGGCCATCCAGATCACCAGGTTGTCGCTGTCGCCCTGTTCCCGCTCCAGGCGCTGGCGTACCGAGAAGCTGGCGAAGGAATGGTGCATGTCCAGCACCGGGTCCAGGTAGTGGCGCACGTCCAATATGGGCAGCCTGGTGCGGCCCAAGAACACCTGGCCGCCCCAGTAGGCCGCCGCCATGGCGCCGGTGTGGCCGCTGTTGCGCCGGGCGATATCTAAGGCCGCCGGGGCCGGCCCTTCGAAATAGGCCAGAGGCAGGGGCCCACCGGGGCGTTTCTGCTGATTGTGGTCGCTCCACAGGGACAGCCGTGCCAGGTCCTTGTCCCCCGACAGTACCCAAAGCCGTTCCTGCTGCTGGTGCTGCGGTGGTTGCCAGCCGCCGATATGGGCATTGAGGTGCAGGAATTCCGGGACGCTCAGACGCCCTTCCCTGAGGGCTTCCAGGCCGTATTGCACCCCGACATTGTCATAGGTGCGATTGCCGTAGCCGGCACCGTCCACCCCGTACAGATAGCCAAGGTCATGCCAGTAGCTGAAGCGGCTGGTGCTGCCAAGGGCCTGGGCAAACAGGTGGCGGCGATGGTAGTAGTTGGGATTGTTGGTGAGGGGGGTCAGGCCCCGCCAGGCGGCGCTGCACTCGGTGGCTCCGTCCGGCAAGCGGCCGCTGCGCAGGTTCAGCCACTGGGCCCAGTCGTCATAGCGCTTATACCTGTGTTCCCGGTGATTGGAAGCCGCCAGCCCTTCCACGGCGGTGCGCTCCTTCTGGCGACGCCAGCGCGGGCCCGCTTCCATGTCGAAATAATATTCCAGCAGTTCGCAGTCCAGGGCCCAGATGGACTGGGTCACCATGTCCGGATAGGAATAGAGGGGCAGCAGGCCGTCCAGGAGCCCAGGTTGCAGCTCGGCGATAAGGTACTGCTGTACGGCGCCCCCCGAAGCCCCCAGCCCCAATGTCACCCTGGGCTTGCCGTAGCGGGCCACAAACTGCGCCTTGACCAAGGCGGCGGTACGGGTGGCCCGCCACAGATCGTAATGGGTGCTGGTGACGTTGCCGCTGGAGGCCAGGATGGCGTACCCCTTGGCCAACTGGTCCAGGCGGTGGTCGGTCAGCTCGGCCAATCGCAGCTTGCCCTGGTACTTGCCGATGCCGACCCCGCCCTTGAAGCTGAAGATCACGCCGCCGTTCCAATAGCGGCTGTCCTCCAGGGGCGCCTTGGGATCGGCCAGCATTGCGATGCCGTAGAGGTAGCGGTTAAGGCTGCCCCTTTCCACCCTTACCACCATGGGTTTGCCGCCTACCTCGGCGATGTCGGCCGGTGCCGCAGCCGGCCAGGGCTGAAAGTGCTGCTGGCCCTTGGGCAGGTAGAAGTAGTCGACCCGGGTTTTGATTAAGCAGTCCTTGCTGTAGCCCAGCAGTTGGCCCTTATCGCCTGTGATCGGGGTGCCGGCGCCCTGCTGGTTGTCCACCAGGGGCTGGCCCAGGTCAGAGACCAGGCTGCCGCAGGCAAAGGGATAGCTGGGGGGCTCCAGGGCGAGATCGATGGGGCCGGTGTCACCCAGGGCCACCGGCAGGGCAAACTGACTGCTGTCCAGGGGCAGGAAAGACGGGTGTGGGCCGCCATAGGGAGCCTTGGGCAGATATGGGTTGAAACCGGTGGGCAGGGCTTCGACCAGCTGCTCAGGGGGGGTGGGGGTCAACTCCTCTCCCAGCCACTCCAGGGTCAGTTGGCCGCCGGGAATAGCCAGTACCATCAGTATCGCCATGGAGCCCAACCAAGGCTTCCAGAACCCCTTGCCTCTTCGTGCCATAAGACCCCCGAACAGCGGTGTTTTCTTTCAGGTTAGCAAGGGGCTGGCACAGCAGTGGTACAGCCAGGATCTTTAACTGTTAACAGTAAGTTGTGATCGAACCAGCAGAACGGACATCAAACCGATCGCGGCTATAACCCTCTTATTTTCTTTAAAACAGCCACTTATGGTTTAGTTGTTGGTGCTTCTAAGCATTTTGTTAACCGTGTCGAAACCTGATGCCTTGGAGGATGAACAGTGGCTGAACCATTCTTGGTGTCCAGAAAGTGAGCACGAGGGCAAAGCAATGCGACAACATCTGATGGGGATGATCTTCGCGTTGGCAGGGATGCCCACCTTGGCCGCCACAGCGCCGGCCTTAGACGTGCAACCCGGTATGGGGTGGTACGAAGGCCAGGCCCCGGACCTACCGGCCAACCTTGGCCAGGTGGCCGACGACAACTTGGTGGAAGTGATGCTGAATGAGCGTCTGACCCTGGGTTTTGGTGGCCAGCTCCAGGCCCTGCCGGTGCCGGGGGAAGACCAGACCCAAAGCCCTCAGGCCGACCCCGGCTTTACGGCGGCCTCCTATCAGTTCAGCCTGAAATGGCGCTTCTGAAGGGCAGCAACCTTTCTCTTCTGTAACAGGGCGCATGGCGCCCTGTTTTGCTTTTACTGTTTTCCCTCCTGGATTTCGGGCTAAGTTTGGAAGTAGGCCGTAACAGGAATCGCAAACGGATGATGCCCCGCCACTACAACCTGGACTTCAACCAGCCCCTGACCATAGATACCAGGGCCCAGCCCTGGCTGGACAGCCCGTCCAAGGGCGTGCGCCGCTGCCCTTTGGAGAGGGAAGAGGCAGAGTCAGGCCATGTCACCAGCCTGGTGGAATACCTGCCAGGGGCTCATTTCAGTGCCCATCCCCACCCCGGCGGTGAAGAAATACTGGTGTTGTCCGGGATCTTTTCCGACGAAAACGGCGACTTTGGCCCCGGTACTTACCTGCGCAATCCCCCTGGTACCCTGCATGCCCCTTTCAGCCGCCAGGGCTGCACCTTGCTGGTCAAACTCAATCAGTTTCAGGCTGGCGACCGCACCTCCCTGGCCATCGACACCAGACCCTGGCAATGCGAGCCCGGCTTACCGGTGGAACTGCCGCTGCACCGCTTTGGCCGCGAATATACGGCGTTGCTGCGCCTGCCCCAGGGGGCGGATACCTGCCTGCCCTGCCTGGACGGCCAGGTAGAAGCAGTGGTATTGGCCGGAACCCTGCTGGACCAGCGGGGCCGGTACCGGGCCGGCACCTGGTTGCGCCGTCCCAACTGGCATGCCGACAAATTGATGACAGCCGAAGACACTGTGCTCTTTATCAAGCAGGGGCACTTCCCGACCCGATCCTTCTGACCAGGCGGCCTTGGGCCGCCCTAGCGAGGCAGAGGCAAAATGACAGGCAAAGGCATTGGCATAGTTCGCCGACTCTACGTGCCCCGTGTAGTGGGCCTGGGCCTGGGTGCCCTGGCGGTAGGAGCGGCTCTGTGGCCCTTGGCGCCCCCCTGGTGGCTGTGGAGCCTGCTGTTCATCAACGGCTTTGTCTGGCCGCATCTGGCCTACCTGCGGGGCCGCTATCATCACCAGCCCTTCCAGGCCGAGCGCCAGCACCTGCTGATTGACGCCTGGATGGGGGCGGCCTGGGTGCCGCTGATGGGCTTTAACGCCCTGCCCTCTGTGCTGATCCTGGTGATGCTGGGCATGGACAATATCGCCATGGGCGGGCCCAGGCTGTTCCTCAAGGGCTTGCTGGGCCAGGGAGCGGTGATAGCCGCCCTGGTACTGGCCGGTGCCTGGCATTGGCAATGGCAGACCAGTCCGGTGCAACTGTTGTGGAGCCTGCCGATGCTGGTGCTCTACCCCTTGCTGATCGGTGTTGTGACCTACAGGTTGTCTCTGCGCCTTAGCCGCCAGCGCAACGAGGTGGAGCATTTGAGCCACCTGGACGGTTTGTCCGGCCTTTACAACAAGACCTACTGGGAAGAACTGGTGCGCCGGGAGTTTGGCCGCTGCCGGGAGCTGGGCGTATCGGCCAGTGTGATCCTGCTGGATATCGACCATTTCAAAGACATTAACGACAAGTTCGGCCACCAGGTCGGGGATGAGTGCATCCAGCAGCTGGCGGGCATGATGACCATGCAGCTGCGCCCAGGGGACAAGCTGGGGCGTTGGGGCGGTGAGGAATTTGGCCTGTTGTTGCCCGGTACCCAGGCCGACGCGGCCGTGCTGATCGCCGAGCGTATCCGCCACATGGTGGCGGACGGCAACCGCAGTGGCGCCCGTATGACACTGTCGGCCGGGGTGGCCAGTTACAACAGCGCCCTGGGGGATTATCGCAGCTGGTTGGCCGAGGCGGACCGGCGCCTGTACAAGGCCAAAGAGGCCGGCAGGGACAGGGTTGTAGCAGCCTGAAGTGCAAAAAAAACGGCGCCCAAGGGCGCCGTTTTTATTGAACCTAACCTTAGTCCTTGGACGCGCGGGAAGCGCGCTTACGGTCGTTTTCGGTCAGGAAACGCTTACGGATACGGATGCTCTGCGGGGTGACTTCCACCAGCTCGTCGTCGTCGATGAATTCCATGGCGCGTTCCAGAGTCATCTTGATCGGCGGGGTCAGGGTCAGGGCTTCGTCGGTACCGGCAGCGCGCATGTTGGTCAGCTGCTTGCCTTTGAGGCAGTTTACGGTGAGATCGTTGTCACGGCTGTGGATACCGATCACCTGGCCTTCGTACACCTCGACGGCGTGGCCGATAAAGAGGCGGCCGCGCTCTTGCAGGTTGAACAGGGCGTAGGCCAGGGCCTTACCGGTGGCGTTGGAGATCAGTACGCCGTTGTTGCGCTGACCGATAGTGCCGCCTTTGAAGGGGCCGTAGTGGTCAAAGCTGTGGTACATCAGGCCGGTACCGGAGGTCATGGTCATGAAGTCGGTCTGGAAGCCGATCAGGCCACGGGCCGGGATCATGAAGTCGATACGGACACGGCCCTTGCCGTCGATGTCCATGTTGCGAAGCTCTGCCTTACGCAGGCCAAGGGCCTCCATGACGCTGCCCTGGGACTGTTCTTCCACGTCCACGGTCAGGGTTTCCATGGGCTCTTCTTTCTCGCCCGCTTCGTTGGTGCGCATGATCACCTGGGGACGGGAAACAGCCAGCTCGAAGCCTTCACGGCGCATGTTCTCGATCAGCACGCCCAGGTGCAGTTCACCACGGCCAGACACGCGGAAGGTGTCCGGGTCCTGGGTCTCTTCAACGCGCAGGGCCACGTTGTGCTTGAGCTCCTGGGTCAGGCGGTCAAGGATCTGGCGAGAAGTTACGAACTTGCCTTCCTTGCCGGCGAAGGGCGAGGTGTTTACGCAGAAGTTCATGGTAACGGTGGGCTCGTCCACGGTCAGGGCCGGCAGGGCCTCGACGTTGGCCGGGTCACAAACGGTGTCGGAGATCTTCAGCTCACCCAGGCCGGTGATGGCGACGATGTCACCAGCGGTGGCTTCGGTGGTTTCGAAGCGGTCCAGGCCCATGTAGCCCAGCACCTGGCCAACCTTGCCGTTGCGCTTGGAGCCGTCGGCGCCTACTACGGTAACCTGCTGGCCAACCTTGACCTTGCCGCGCTTGATGCGGCCGATGCCGATAACGCCCACATAGGAGCTGTAGTCGAGCTGGGAGATCTGCATTTGCAGGCCGCCTTCGAGGTCAACGTCCGGCGGGGACACTTTCTCGATAACGGTTTCGAACAGCGCGGTCATGTCGCTGCCCACTTCGCTGTCGGACTTGCTGGCCCAGCCGTTCAGGGCAGAGGCGTAAACGATAGGGAAGTCCAGCTGCTCGTCGGTGGCACCCAGGTTGTCGAACAGGTCGAATACCTGGTCGATAACCCAGTCAGGGCGGGCGCCGGGCTTGTCGATCTTGTTGATAACGACGATGGGCTTGAGGCCCTGGGCGAAGGCTTTTTGGGTCACAAAACGGGTTTGTGGCATGGGGCCTTCTTGGGCGTCAACCAGCAGCAGCACGGAGTCCACCATGGACAGTACCCGCTCTACCTCGCCGCCGAAGTCGGCGTGTCCGGGGGTGTCCACGATGTTGATGCGGTACTCTTCGCCAGCGGGGGAAGTCCAACGGATAGCGGTGTTCTTGGCGAGGATGGTAATGCCGCGCTCACGCTCCTGGTCGTTGGAGTCCATTACGCGCTCAGCCATTTCGCCACGGCTTTCCAGGGTGCCGGATTGGGACAGCAGCTTGTCTACCAGGGTGGTCTTACCGTGGTCGACGTGGGCGATGATGGCGATGTTTCTCAGCTTGTTGATCACAAGGGGGGCCTCAGGCGAAAAAATGGCCGCTATTGTACTCAAGCCACATGACTTTAACAGTACTAAGCGTAAACTGATTTTCGTGCCAGCGGGCCGGGCATGCACCAGCATGGTGCAAATGCCGATCCGTTCTGGTGCATAACCCCAGGGGTCTGGCCCAGAGGTTTGGATATTTGTCCATGTAAAACAACCCTTTGGAAAGTTGGCAAGGGATTTGTAGTAGAGAGCCCAGCGATGCCCCAGCCAGGCGTCAACTACTTCTAACCGGAGGTTATTTCGAATGTCCGTTGAGCATATTCTCGACCTGATCAAAGAACACGAAGTCAAATTTGTCGACCTGCGTTTCACCGACACCAAAGGTAAAGAGCAGCACGTCTCCATCCCTCACCATCAGGTAGACGTGGACTTCTTGGAAGACGGCAAGATGTTTGACGGCTCCTCCATCATTGGCTGGAAGCACATCAACGAATCCGACATGATCCTCAAACCGGATCTGACCACCGCCGTGCTGGACCCCTTCGCCGAAGAAGTAACCCTGATCCTGCGCTGCGACATCCTCGAGCCCACTACCCTGCAAGGCTACGACCGCGACCCGCGTTCCATCGCCAAGCGCGCCGAGACCTACCTCAAGTCCACCGGCATTGCCGACACCGTGCTGTTTGGTCCTGAGCCCGAATTCTTCATGTTCGACGATGTCCGTTTCGGCGCCGACATGTCCGGTTGCTTCTACAAGCTCGACTCCGAAGAAGCTGCCTGGAACACCGGCCGCGAATACGACGCCGGCAACAAGGGTCACCGCCCCATGGTTAAAGGCGGTTACTTCCCGGTTGCTCCTGTCGACTCCGCCCAGGACATCCGCTCCGCCATGTGTATGGTGATGGAAGAGATGGGCCTGGTGGTTGAAGCCCACCACCACGAAGTGGCCACCGCCGGCCAGAACGAAGTGGCTACCCGTTTCAACACCCTGACCGTCAAGGCCGACGAAATTCAGATCTACAAGTACGTCGTGCACAACGTGGCCCACGCCTACGGCAAAACCGCCACCTTCATGCCCAAGCCCATCGTTGGCGACAACGGCTCCGGCATGCACTGTCACCAGTCCCTGAGCAAAGATGGCAAAAACATCTTCGCTGGCGACAAATACGGCGGCCTGTCTGAAGAAGCTCTGTACTACATCGGCGGTATCATCAAACACGCCAAGGCCATCAACGCCTTCACCAACGCTTCTACCAACTCCTACAAGCGTCTGGTGCCTGGCTTCGAAGCCCCGGTCATGCTGGCCTACAGTGCCCGCAACCGTTCTGCTTCCATCCGTATTCCTTACGTGACCAGCCCCAAAGCGCGCCGTATCGAGGTACGTTTCCCGGATCCGACCGCCAACCCCTACCTGGGTTTTGCCGCCCTGCTGATGGCCGGCCTGGACGGTATCCAGAACAAGATCCACCCCGGCGACGCCATGGACAAGGATCTCTACGACCTGCCCCCGGAAGAAGCGGCCGAGATCCCGACCGTTGCAGCCAGCCTGGAAGAGGCCCTGGCCTGCCTGGACAGCGACCGTGAGTTCCTGACCCGTGGCGGTGTGTTCACTGACGAAGCCATCGACGCTTACATCGGCATCAAGGCCGCTGAAGCCAAGCGCATCGCCATGACCACTCACCCGGTCGAGTTCGAGCTGTACTACAGCGTTTAACAACACACATTGCTGCTTTGCGTGTTGGGCCCACCGAAAGGTGGGCTTTTTTATGGTCGCTTCAAAGGGATATCAGGCGGCCGCAGGGGTGCCAAAAACTGCTTGCCATGGACAAGTGCTGGCCGTTGAATTTGGCTAGACTCTAGAAAAGTTGCCGGGGACGCCCTATGAAATCACCCATGTTACTGCTGCTGTTCGCCGCCCTGGCGGTTTCTGCCGCCGAGCCGGCCAAGGTCTACACTTGGAAGGATGAAAAAGGGGTGGTGCATTATTCAGACAAGCCCCATGCCAACGCCACAGAACTGGCCGTGGAACATTCACCCAGCTACGCCATCCCCAAGGCCGACACCAATATTCTCAAACCCCAGGAACAACCGGTTGCCAGCGGCCCGCGCTGGCAACTGAGTATCACCAGCCCGGCCCAAGAGGAAACGGTGCGGGAAAACGAAGGCAAGTTGACGGTGGTGGTGGACCTGTCTCCCCAGATGATCCGGGGCCAGCGTCTGCAACTGTTCATGGACGGCCAGCCCTTTGGGCCGGCCCGTACCGTGCCGGTGATCGAAGTGGACAACGTGGACAGGGGCGAGCACCAGATTAAGGTGCAGCTCATTAACCGCGACAACAAGATCGCCGCCGAAAGCCCGTCCCGCCTCTTCTACATGCAGCGGGCCAGCATCTTCAGCCCCACTCGCAGCGGCGGCAATTAGAAGCGGTAGACCACCCCGGCGTAAGCCGAACTGGTGGTGTCGTCTTCCACTATGGGGCTGTCCTTCAATTCGCTACCCAGCCAGATCTGGCGCAGGTTGCCCACCAACTGCCAGTTGGCATTGATCTGCCAAAGGGCCCCCAGCTCCACAAAGCTGTTCTGGGTGGAACCCGGTTGGTACTGGGCAAAGCCGCTGCGCACCGATTCGGCGGCACTGACCCCGAAGTAGTAGTCGGCGTAGTCCGCCGAGTAGTGGTTGATACCCAGACCCGGGGTCAAGCGCAGGGTCTTGCCCAGCAGGCTGATGGGATACTTGTAGGCCACCTCGGCATACTGGCCGTGGTGCTTGCCGCTGACATCTGTGGCCACTATGGCTTCCAGGGCGCCCCAGTCGGCGCCGTAGCGGGCGCGCAGGCCACCCAACGCGCTGAAATCCCTGTCGTCCAGGCGTTTGATGCGGGCATCGTCAGACTCGTCCGTATCCAGCCTGGACGGCGCCAGCTGCAGGCCGATGGAAACCGACCACTTCTGATCCCTGGCCAGGTAATAACCGGCAGCGGGGCCGCGCAGGTAGAAGTTCTCCCCTTCATAGCCCAGTACCGGGATCACATTGGTTTGGCGATCCATACCGATATAGGGAGAGGGAGAGTCGATCACGCCGATACCGGCGGACCAACGGCTTTCCTGGGCGGCCGCCAGGCCGGGCAGGGCCAGGCTCAGGGCCAGCAGGGTCAAGGGGGCTTTCATGGGCGTTCCTTGTCAGAAAAAGAAAAAGTTGCTCAATATCTTAGCGATTGTGATCTGTCACTCAAATGACAGAGCGTTGCGGCCTCTGCACCCTAGCCAGTCTTGGCTTTTTTCTCTACACTGAGTTTTGCACCATTTTGGTGCAATGGCAGGCAGAGAGGGGAGCCGACCTTGGACAAGCAGCAGGTACTGGACAATCTGATCACCGGCGTGGTGGTGGTGGATGCGGCCTTGAACGTCGCCTACCTCAATACCGCCGCCGAGTCCCTGCTGGGGGTGTCCCGGGTTAAAAGCCAGGGCCAGGGCCTGGACTGTCTTTTCGGCGAGCGCCCCGGCCTCGGCCGCTTCGTGGAGACCCTGGCGACGGGTCAGGGTTTTATCGACGCCGACTGCGACCTGGGCCAGGTCCATGTGGAGCTGGCGGTGTCGGTGCTGGAAAGCGACGCCCGCTACCTCATTATTGAACTGACCCCCATAGACCAGCTGAAAAGGCTGTCCCAGGATGCCTTCCACCAGGTGCAGCAGCAGGCCAGCCAGGAGATCCTGCGGGGGCTTGCCCACGAGATTAAAAACCCCCTGGGGGGGCTGCGGGGCGCCGCCCAGTTGCTGGCCCTGGAACTGACCGCCGCCCAGCGGGAATACACCGACCTGATCCTGGCCCAGGTGGACCGCCTGACCGCCCTGGTGGACCGGCTGCTTGGGCCCAAGACCGGCCCCCAGCGCAGCCTGGTCAATATCCACCAGGTGCTGGAGCGGGTGCGCACCCTGGTAAGCCTGCAGGCCCCGGAAGGGATCCGCATATTGCGGGATTACGACCCCTCCCTGCCGGACATGGCCCTGGACCCGGGCCAGATTGAGCAGGCGCTGCTGAACGTGGTGCAAAACGCGGTGCAGGCCTTGGGTAGCCAGGGCCAGGTGGTGCTGCGCTCCCGGGTGGCGTCCGGGGTGACCCTGCAGGGTAGCCGCCACCGCATGGTGGCCCGTATCGATATCGAAGACGACGGCCCAGGGGTGCCGGACAAGCTCAAGGACACCCTCTTCTACCCCCTGGTCACCGGCCGGGCCGACGGCTCCGGCATGGGCCTGGCTATCGCCCAGTCCCTGGTGGCTCTGCACGGTGGCCGCATTGAGCTGGACTCCAAGCCCGGGCGCACCCTCTTTACCCTTTTCCTGCCCATGGAGGACAGCCAATGAAGGCCTGGGTACTGGACGACGACGCCGCCATCCGCTGGGTGCTGGAACGGGCCCTGAGCCAGCAGAAGGTGGATGTAACCACCTTTATGGACGCCCGCAGCCTGCTGGACGCGCTGGCCAACGAAGAGCCGGACGTGCTGCTCACCGACGTGCGCATGCCGGGCATGGACGGCCTGGCCCTGGCCGACAGCCTGCGCCAGAGCCACCCCAAGCTGCCCATCATCATCATGACCGCCCACTCGGACTTGGACACCGCCGTCAGTGCCTATCAGACCGGCGCCTTCGAGTACCTGCCCAAGCCCTTCGACCTGGACGAAGTGGTGGCGTTACTGAAAAGGGCGGTGCAGGACAGCGCCGAGCCCGATCAGGCCCCCAGCCTGCCCAGCAACCTGCCGGAGCTGATCGGCGAGGCCCCGGCCATGCAGACGGTGTTCCGGGCCATAGGGCGGCTGTCGCGCTCCTCGGTGTCGGTGCTGATCAACGGCCAGAGCGGTACCGGCAAGGAACTGGTAGCCCGGGCCCTGCACCGCCACAGCCCCAGGGGCAAGGGGCCCTTTGTGGCGATCAACATGGCCGCCATCCCCGCCGATTTGATTGAATCCGAGCTGTTCGGCCATGAAAAGGGTGCCTTTACCGGCGCCGCCGGCCGCCGTGAAGGGCGCTTCGAGCAGGCCGACGGCGGTACCCTGTTTCTGGACGAAATCGGCGATATGCCGCTCAGTGCCCAGACCCGCCTGCTGCGGGTGCTGCAGGAAGGGCAGTTCTACCGGGTCGGCGGCGCCGTTGCGGTCAAGGTGGACGTGCGCATCATTGCCGCCACCCACCAGGACCTGGAAAAAGGGGTAGAGCAGGGCCGCTTTCGGGAAGATCTGTTCCACCGCCTCAACGTTATCCGCGTGCAATTGCCGCCGCTGGCCGAGCGCCGGGAAGACATCCCCAAGCTGGCCGAATACTTCCTGGGGCGCATCGCCGCCGAGCTGCAAACCCCGGAGCGGCGCCTGCACCCCGACACCCTCAAGCTGATGACCAAGCTGCCCTGGCCCGGCAACGTGCGGCAGCTGGAAAACACCTGCCGCTACCTCACGGTCATGGCCGCCGGCCAGGAAATACTGCCGGCGGATCTGCCCGACAGCCTGGACCCGAAAGTGGCCACCCTGGGCTGGGTAGAGGAGCTCAAGGTCTGGGCCGACCAACTGCTCACCGCCGGCAACCAGGGGGTGGCCTCCGACGCCCAGCGCATGCTGGAAGAGGCGCTCATCGAAGTGGCGCTGCGGCACAGCAAGGGCCACAAGCAGGACGCCGCTAAGTGCCTTGGCTGGGGCCGCAACACCCTGACCCGCAAGCTGTCGGGCCAGGACTAGGGCCTTTTGCAAAGAAGGGTAAAAGCCGTTGGCTGCAGCGGCCACTGCGATAGGATGCCACCATGACCAAGATCCTCATTATCGACGACGACACCAGCCTCTGTGAGCTGCTGGCCGATTACCTCCAGAGCCACGGCCTGGAGGTGGAACAGGCCCATGAGGGCCCCACCGGCCTGCGCCAGGCGCTGGACAACGGCCCCGACCTGGTGCTGCTGGACGTGATGCTGCCTGGCCTGGACGGCTTCGGGGTGCTCAAGGGCATCCGCCACAAGAGCCAGGTGCCGGTGCTGATGCTCACCGCCAGGGGCGACGAGGTGGACCGGGTGCTGGGCCTGGAGCTGGGGGCCGACGACTACGTGGCCAAGCCCTTCTCCCACCGGGAACTGGTGGCCCGTATCCAGGCCATACTGCGCCGCCTCAACCCGGTGGTGAACGCCGTCGGCGCCCTGGACCTGCAACCGGAGCGGCTGGAAGTGCGCTACCACGGCCAGTTGCTGGATCTCACCGCCGCCGAATTTCGGGTGCTGGCGGTGCTGTTCGAGCGCTGCGGCGAGGTGGTCAGCAAGGAAGATATCTGCCAGCAGGCCTTCGGCCGGCGCCTGCAACCCTTTGATCGCCATATCGATATCCACGTCTCCCATATCCGCAAGAAAATGGCTGACCTGCATCCGGACAACGTTATTCGCACCCTGCGCGGGGTCGGCTACCAGCTGATCACGGAGGGGCCATGAAGCGCCTGGGCCTGGACTGGCTCACCGGCTTTGCCGGCCGCCTGTTCCTGTGGTTCTGGCTGGTGCTGACCCTGATGCTGGTGGCCAATGTGCAGTTGAGCCGCCACCTGCGCTCCGACGAAGAGCTGCGCCCCCCCATGCCCCCGGAACTGGAAGAGCTGGCTGAGCTGCGCGGCCACCTGCAACGCTTTGCCGACCGGCCGCTGCTGGCCCTTAAGCGCTCCAAGGTCAACCGCTTCCTGGTGCTGTTCGACCCCCACAGTTTGCAACCCTTGGAGCGGCGCCGCCCGCGCCATTGGCGGATCCCCGAACTGGTGGCTTCCGACAGCGGCGTACAAGTGCTGGAACAAGGTGAGATGCGGGCCATGGGCCCCTTCGAAATAGCCACCCTGGACGGCCCGGTGCTGGCGGTCTGGCTGATGCCGCCCCGGCCCATGAGCGCCTGGGAGCGATTCTGGCAGGGCCCGGCCTGGGTGCGGCTGGCCGTGTCCTTCCTGTTGGTGTTGGCCCTGAGCCTGGGCCTGGCCGCCTGGCTGGCCAGGCCGGTGCGCCAGCTGTCCAAGGCCGCCCGCCAACTGGGTGACGGCGACCTGGGGGTCAGGGTCAAGGCCGGCAGCGGCGAGCTGGGGCAACTGGGCCAGGACTTCAACACCATGGCCGGCAAACTGGCAAGCCTGCTGGCCTCCCAGCGCCGCCTGCTGGCCGATGTCTCCCATGAGCTGCGCTCGCCGTTGACCCGCCTCAAGCTGGCGGCGGCCTTGATGGCCGACGAGGTGCAGCAGCACAAGTACGTGCAGCGCATCGAGAAGGAATGCGACACCCTGGAACACCTTATCGAGCAGGTGCTGACCCTGTCCCGGCTGGAAGCCACCCTCTACCAGGAAGAAGCGGAAGACGGGGACATGGCGGCCCAGGTGGCCTCATCGGTGCAGGATTGGCGTTTTCATTCCCCGGACAAGGACATTCTGCTGCAAGCCCCGGCCGAGGCTCCTTGCCGGTTCAGGCCCAGATTGCTGCAACGGGTACTGGATAACCTGTTGTCCAACGCCTGCCGTTACGGCCAGCGGGTCGAGGTGCAACTGGCCCGCAGCGGCCAGGGCTGGCGCCTGGTGGTGGAAGATGACGGCCCAGGGGTGCCGGACGACATGCTGGACAAGCTGTTTGAACCCTTTTACCGGGGCGACCCGGCCCGGGGCCACCAGGGCAAGACCGGCCTGGGCCTGGCCATAGCCCAGGCCGCCGCCAAGGCCCAGGGCGGCACCCTCAAGGTGGGCCGCTCGGCCTTGGGGGGCCTGCGCTTTGAACTTCAGCTGGCCCCGGCCTAAGCCCGGCTGCCCTTGGGCAGTACCGACAGGGGGTCTTGGTGGATGATCACATCGGCCCCCGGGTAAGCCGCTTCCAGGGCCTTTTCTACCTGGTCCGCCACTTCGTGGGCGGCCTTTAACGACATGTCGTCCGGCAGTTCCAGGTGCATCTGGATGAACTTGGTGGGGCCGGCCTGGCGGGTGCGCACTTCATGGGCGCCGTGGACCAGGGGGTGCTCCCGGACGATGCGCATGATGTCCGCCTTCTCCTCTTCCGGCAGTTCCCGGTCCAGCAGGGTATTGCCCGCCTCCAGGGCGATATTGGCCGCCGACACCAGGATATAGACACCGATCACCAGGGCCAGGGCGCCGTCCGCCCAGATAAGGCCAAAGGCGCCGGCCACCAGGGCCAGCAGCACTCCGAGATTGAGCAGTACGTCCGAGCGGTAGTGCAGGGCATCG
Organism: Gallaecimonas xiamenensis 3-C-1; assembly: GCF_000299915.1. Taxonomy (NCBI): domain Bacteria; kingdom Pseudomonadati; phylum Pseudomonadota; class Gammaproteobacteria; order Enterobacterales; family Gallaecimonadaceae; genus Gallaecimonas; species Gallaecimonas xiamenensis. The sequence continues at coordinate 55,483 of NZ_AMRI01000013.1, read as the reverse complement.
GCCTTGACCGCCTGGGAGCCGGTCTTCTTGACCACATAACCCTGGTAGCTGATCAGAGCCAAGGTCAGTACCAAGGCCAGTATGGTGACGGCGATGCCGACGTCGGTCTGGGTCAATACTTTGGGGTTAATCAGCCGGTCGGCGGCGTTGAAGATCAGCAGCAGGGCCGAACCGGCAATAAAACCGGCCTGGGCTATACCCGCCAGGGACTCGGCCTTGCCGTGGCCGAAGCGGTGTTCGTTGTCTGCCGGCTGCATGGCATAGCGCACCGCGAACAGGTTGATAAGGGACGCGGACACGTCCATCAGGGAGTCGGTGAGGGAAGCGAGCATGCTGGCGGAGCCGGTCAGGACCCAGGCCAGCAGCTTGCTGATGATAAGAAGGGTGGCGACAAAGGTGGAAGCCAATGTCGCCCGTTTTACCAGTTGCTTGTATTGATCATTCATCTCGGCGGTGGTGGCGGTGGTGCTTGATGTCCGCCAGTGTAGCCTTCTGCTCGGCGCTAAGCACCTGCATCACCTGGTGAGTGAGCTTCAGGTGGGCCAGTTGCGCCTCGCTGCGCTCGGCCAGCAGGGCCCTGGCCTGGTTTTCGTCGAAGCTGTCGGCGTCCATCAGCGCCTTGAAGGCGGCCCGCTTGGCTTTCATGTCGTCGCGGCTGGGCCTGTTGGCCTTGGCGCTGTCCAGCAGGGCGGTGATCTGGGTCTTCTGGGCTTCGGTCAGGGCCAGTTTTTCGGCGACCCGCTCACGGAGCAGCATCTGGACCGGAAAGGCGTCCGGGCTCATCATGGGGCCACGGGGGCCTTTGTCGCCGGCCATGGCCTGGGCGGAGAGCAACAGCACCGAACTGAGGGTCAGGGTCTTGAAAAGGCTTTTCATGGGGTGTCTCCTGTGATTGACTTCGCCCCCAGATTAGCCAGTGCAATGCAAAGGGGCGTTAGCCCCCGGTAAAGAAGCGTAAAGATGCTGAATATTGTCTTATTCCAACCGGAAATTCCGCCCAATACCGGCAACATCATCCGGCTTTGCGCCAATAACGGCTGCAAGCTGCACCTGATAAAACCCCTTGGCTTTGCCTTTGAAGACAAAAGGTTGCGCCGGGCCGGCCTGGACTACGACGAGTTTGCCGAGGTGGCGGTGCACGACAATCTGGCCGATTGCCTGGCGGCCTTGCCGGGAGCCACTGTCTATGCCTGCACCACCAAGGGCAGCCGCAGCTTCCACCTGCCCCAGTACCAGGCCGGAGACATACTGCTGTTCGGTCCCGAGACCCGGGGCCTGCCCATGGCGGTCATCGACAGCCTGCCACCGGCCCAGCGCATCCGCATCCCTATGCAGCCCGATTCCCGCAGCCTAAACCTGTCCAACGCCGTGGCCATCATCAGCTACGAAGCCCTGCGCCAACTGGGTTATCCGGGGCTGGGCTAAGGGCCAAGGCAAACGCACAAAAAAAACCGGCCCAGGGCCGGTTTTTTCATGGGGGAGCGGTCAGTCGGCCCCTCCCAGGGCCAGGCTCACCGACACCAGGCTGTGAAAGGGGCTAAGGGCATCTTCCAGGGACTGGTAGCTGGCCAGCAGCTCCACCTGGCCTTCGGCAAAGGTCACCTGGTCGGACAGATCCTTGAAGCCGGGGCTGCTGGGCAGCTGGGCCAACAGCGGCTTGGCCAGGGTCACCTTTTTCAGCGGTGAGGGGGCCAGCAGGGCCTCGAATCGGGTCTTGTCGACGCTGCCCTGGCTGCTGAAATAGTTAACGCTGTAGTTTTCCATCTCGCAGTTGCGGGACTCGACAACGGCCATATCGGCATCCTTATAGAGCACCACGGCGCGGATAAAGGGCTCTTCGCTGTCGGCCCGTACCCCTTTTTGGTATTGCACCGAGGCGACTTGCGGCCCTTGGAAGTTCAGGGATTGGGGGGCCAGGGAACAGGCCATGGCCACAGGGGTGGTGAGGGCCAGCAACAGGGGCAGCAGGGGTTTCATGACGGGTCCTTGTCTTGCAGGGGCTTCTTGTTGGGTTGGATCTCCAGGTGCCAACAGCTATTGCTCTTGGCGGTCTCGTCGATCAGTTTATTGATGTAACCGTCCGTGGCCAAGGCCTTGAGGGCGGTGGTCAACTTGTTGAGGTTGAAATGGTCCGGGTCGGCGGCCCGGGTGGAGTTGACCCCGATGTCGAAGACGTTGAGGCGGCCGTAATCCTCTACCGAGGTGCAGTGCTTGGACACCTTGCGCCCGTCCTCGGCCAGTTCCTCAATCTTGCTGGTCATCAGCGCCACCACCTCACTTTGGGCTTTGGTCTTATTGGCGGCGTAGACATCCAGCACCTTGTCGCCGTTGCTGCCATAGAGCTGCTTTTGCTTGGCCAGGCTGATCTTGGCGTTGCGGTACATGATGGCTGCCTGTTCGGACGGGAAGCGCAGGGTGCTGGTGATCACCGCCTTTTTCATGCCGGCATCGGCCAAGGCCTTTTTCACCACCTTGATGGCGTAGTCGCTGACCAGGCGTTTGTTGGCGGGAACCGTGCTGCTGTAGGTAACGTTGACCCCTTGGGTGGACGCCGGGCTGAGCTTGACCAGCTTGGCTTTCTTGCCCGAATGCAGGGACAACGCAATCTTGTCCTGGTCCTTGGGGCTGATCTCGCTGAGCAGCTTCATAAAGGTGCGGCCACCCGGGTCAATCCTGCCATCGGCCTTCCAGCCCGGCATGATGCGGTTCTGGTAGGCGATGATGGCCTTGATGGTCTTATTGCCGCACAGGCCGTCCTCACCTATGTGCTTGGCCGGGGTGTTGTGCAGGTTCAGCAGTATCTGCACCAGTTTGACGTCACCGGGCAGGTTGATGCCCGACAACCCCACGGAGTTTTGCAGCTCTAGCATGTGGCATCCTTGCGCTTGTTGATTTTCTGACCAGCAATCTAGTGGCTGCTTGTCGCCGCTGCAAAGGCATATCAGGGAAGGGAACTGTTCAAAAAGAAAACCGGCCATAAGGCCGGTTTGTCATGACAGGGATTCGGATTTGCGTTCCCGGGCCAGGAGGTTTTTGGAGGCCTCCTTGGGGTCGCGCCCTTCGTAGAGCACGGCGTAGATCTGCTCGGTGATGGGCATTTCCACCCCCAGCCGCTTGGCCAGTTCAAAGACTTCCTTGGCGTTACGGTAGCCTTCTACCACCTGGCCAATCTCGTCCATGGCCTGCTGGGCCCCTTTGCCCTGGCCCAGGGCCAGGCCGAAGCGGCGGTTGCGGGACTGGTTGTCGGTACAGGTCAGTACCAGATCCCCCAGGCCGGACATGCCCATAAAGGTGGCCGGATCGGCCCCCAGGGCAGCGCCCAGGCGGGATAGTTCCACCAGGCCACGGGTGATCAGGGCGGTGCGGGCGTTGGCTCCGAAGCCGAGGCCGTCGGCCATGCCGGCGCCTATGGCAATGACGTTCTTGACCGCGCCCCCCAGTTGCACCCCGATAAAGTCCGGGTTGGCGTAAGTGCGCAGCCGCTTTTCGCAGTGCAGCAGGTCCGCCAGCCGGTGCATGAAGTCTTCATCGGTACTGGAGATGGAGATCGCCGTGGGCAGGCCGGCGGCCAGCTCCTTGGCGAAGGTGGGGCCGGAGACCACGGCCAGAGGCATGGTGTCACCCAGCACTTCACGGGCGGCGTCCTGCAGCAGGCGGCCGGTGTCCGGTTCCAGGCCCTTGGTGGCCCAGGCCACACGGGCGTCCGGGCGCAGATGCGGCTTCATCTGGTTAAGCACGTCATCGAAGGCGTGGGACGGCACCACCACCAGGATATCGCGGCAACTGGACACGGCTTTGGCCAGGTCCGGTTCCATTTCCAGGCTGTCGGGGAAGGGAATACCTTCCAGATAGCGGCGGTTCTGCCGCTCTTTGGCCAGGTCGGCCAGGTGGGTGGCGTTATGCCCCCACAGAAGGATGCGGTTGCCATTGCGTGCCAAAGAAATGGCAAGGGCGGTGCCGTAAGACCCCGCCCCCAGGACGCAAATGGCCGGTTGCTCGGCTGTCATGCGTTTTTCTCAGGCTTAGGCCTGGGCCTCCTCGGCGGCACCGTCGGCAGCCTGGGCTGCGCGCTGCTGCACGTACTGGGCGAACAGAGCGTCGAAGTTGACCGGGGCCAGGTTCAGGGGCGGGAAGGTGCCACGGTTAACCAGGTTGGATACGGCTTCGCGAGCGTAGGGGAACAGGATGTTCGGGGCGAAGGAGCCCAGGGTGTGGGCCAGCTGCGGCTCAGGCATGTTGCCGATGGTGAAGATACCGGCTTGCTGCACTTCGCACAGGAAAGCGGTCTCGCCTTCCACTGTGGTGGTCACGGTCAGGGCCAGTACCACTTCGTAAACGTCGTCAGCCAGCTTGTTGGAACGGGTGTCCAGGTCCAGCTTCACTTCCGGCTTCCATTCTTTTTGGAAGATGGCCGGGGAGTTGGGGGTCTCGAAGGAGATATCCTTGGTGTAGACGCGCTGGATATGGAATTGGGGCGCCTGCTGTTGGGCGTTGTTCTGTTCTTCAGCCATGATTTTAACCTGTCTTAATGTGTCGTTGTCGTTATGGGTTCGCTCAGGCGCCTAAGAGGGCGTCCAATTTACCGGCAGCGTTAAGTGCTTCCAGATCGGAGCAGCCACCGATCAGCTGATCGTTGATGAAAATCTGCGGCACCGTGTAGCTCTGACCACCGGTCAGCTCCAGCATATGCTGGCGGCGTTCGGTGTCATTGTCATTGCAGACTTCCTTGAACCCTTGTTGTTTTTCGGTCAGCAACATTTTGGCCCGTACACAGTAGGGGCATCCGGTTTTGGTGTAAATAACGATGTTGGCCATTAAAGACTCCTTAACCTTTCACCGGCATACCGGCGTCACGCCAGCCTTGGATACCGCCGCTGAGCACAAACAAGGACTTGAAACCGGCCTTGCTCAGCTGTTTGGCAACCTGCGAGGCGCTGTGGCCCATGTCGCATACCAGGATGATGGGGGCGTCTTTGTGCTTTTCAAGGCGGCTTACATCACCTTTTAACAAAGTGTCTTTGGACAGGTTCAGGGCACCGGCGATATGGGCTTTCTTGAAATCGGCCTGGGCGCGGACGTCGACCACCAGGGTATTGTCCTGGTTGATCAGGAAGACCGCTTCCTGGGCTTTGACTTTCTTGATGCCAGACAGGGCACCCTGTACCAGGGAGGCGACCAGCAGGATAAAGAGAACCGCCCAGAGGGTGGTCAGTATCAGGTGGTTGCCGAGAAAAGCGGTGAGTTCTGACAGGGTCATGCTTGCCTATCCACAGAATTTTAGGGGCCTTGAGTATACCTTGGTGCCCCTTCAAAGCCAGTCCCTGCCGCTGGTTTGTGACAGGCCTTTGTGTTTAAACTAGGCGCAATTCGATGGATAAAAGCGCGATGTGGGTAACGTCATGGCCAAGAAACCGCTGGTATTGATCATCATGGATGGCTGGGGTTACCGGGAAAATCCGGAAAACAACGCCATTCTTGCGGCAAACACCGTTAACCTTGACAAACTTTGGGCCGAAAAACCGCATTCTTTGATCTCCGGTTCCGGCCTGGACGTGGGCCTGCCCGACGGTCAGATGGGTAACTCCGAAGTGGGCCATGTCAACCTGGGCGCCGGCCGGGTGGTCTACCAGGAACTGACCCGCATCGGCAAAGCCATCAACGACGGCGACTTCTTCGACAACCCGGCCCTGTGCGCCGCCGTGGACAAAGCCGTGGCCAAGGGCAAGGCGGTACATATCATGGGCCTGCTGAGCCCAGGTGGTGTGCACAGCCATGAAGAGCACCTGCTGGCCATGATGGAACTGGCGGCCCGCCGTGGCGCCGAGCACATTTACCTGCACGGCTTCCTGGACGGCCGTGATACTCCGCCACGTAGCGCCAAGGCTTCCCTGGAAAGGGTCAACGCCAAGTGCGCCGAACTGGGCAAGGGCCGCATCGCCAGCCTGGTGGGCCGTTATTACGCCATGGACCGCGACAACCGCTGGGACAGGGTGCAGGCCGCCTACGACCTGCTGACCCAGGGCAAGGCCCAGTTCCACTCCCCCGACGCCCTGGCCGCCCTGGACGCCGCCTATGAAAGGGGCGAGAACGACGAATTCGTCAAGGCCACCGCCGTCGGTGAGCCGGTGGCCATGGCCGACGGCGACGCCGTCATCTTCATGAACTTCCGGGCCGACCGGGCCCGGCAGATGAGCCGTGCCTTTGTGGACGACGGTTTCAGCGGCTTCGAGCGGGCCAAGCGCCCTGCCCTGGCCGACTTCGTGATGCTGACCCAGTATGCCGCCGATATCCACACCAGTTGCGCCTACCCGCCAGAGAGCCTGTCCAACACCCTGGGTGAATGGCTGGCCAAGCACGACAAGACCCAGCTGCGCATCTCCGAAACCGAGAAATACGCCCACGTCACCTTCTTCTTTAACGGTGGTGTCGAGCAGACCTTCCCCGGTGAAGACCGTATCCTGGTCCCGTCCCCCAATGTGGCCACCTACGACCTGCAGCCGGAGATGAACTCCACCGAGCTCACCGACAAGCTGGTGGCGGCCATCGAGTCCGGGGACTACGACGTTATCGTCTGTAACTATCCCAACGGCGACATGGTCGGCCATACCGGCGTCTTCGAGGCGGCGGTCAAGGCCTGTGAAGCGGTGGACCACTGCATCGGCCGGGTCACCCAGGCCCTGGCCAAGGTGGGGGGCGAGTGCCTTATTACCGCCGACCATGGCAACGCCGAGCAGATGCTGGACCACGAGTCAGGCCAACCCCATACCGCCCACACCTCAGACCCGGTGCCGCTGATCTATGTGGGGCGCCCGGCCAAGGCGGTAGAAGGGGGGGTACTGTCCGACATCGCCCCCACTATGCTGACCCTGATGGGGATGCCGGTGCCTGCCGAAATGACCGGCAAACCGCTGTTTATCGTTGAATGAGGCGCGGCCTTGTCACGAGCCTGACCTTGGCGGCCCTGGTGGCCGCCTTTGGCTGTCTGGCCACCGTCGACAAGGACCAGCTCAAGCAGGTTGACCAGCAGATCAAGGAAACCCGCCAGACCATAGCCCGCCAAAAGGCCGAGCGGCAGCAGCTGCAGGGCAACCTCAAGAAGATTGACACCGAGATAGGCAAGCTGAGCGCCGAACTGGAGCGGCTGGGCCGCCAGCAGGGCGAACAGCAGCAGCAACGGCAACAGTTGCAGCAGCAGCTGGACAAGCTCAGGGTCGAATCCAAGGCCCAGCAGGCGCTGCTGGTCAAGCAGCTCAGGGCCGCCTACGCCAGCGGTGAGGACGACTACCTGAAGATGCTGCTCAACCTCCAATCTCTGGGGGAAATGGAGCGGATGATGGGTTACTACCAGCGCTTCAACGACGCCCGCCTCGACCAACTCAAAGAACTCAAGGCCACCAAGGCCCAGCTGCAAGGCACCCAGCAGCAGTTGGACCGGGCCCTGGCCCGCCTGGCCAGCCTCAGCAGCCAGGCCAAGGAACGCCAGCAGTCCCTGGCCGGACAAAAGCAGCAGCGCCAGGGCACCATCGACAAGCTCAGCCGCCAGATCCAGAACCAGTCCAGTGAACTGGAGCAACTGGTGGGTGACAGGAACGCCCTGAACCAACTGATCAAGGAAGCCGAGCGCAAGGCCAGGCTCAGGGCCGGCACCCAGACCCTCAAGGGCCAGGAAGGCAAGTTGGCCTGGCCGGTGGATGGCCGGGTGCAAAAACTGTTCGGTAAGAACAGGGCCGCCGGTATCGAATGGAAAGGAGTGATCATCAACGCCGCCGAAGGGGCCAAGGTCAAAGCCGTGGCCGGCGGTACAGTGGTCTATGCCGACTGGGTGCGGGGCTTTGGCCTGCTGCTGGTAGTGCAGCATGGTGACGGCTACATGAGCCTGTACGGCCAGAACCAGGCACTGCTTCGGGGCGTAGGTGACGAGGTAACCGCCGGCGAGCAGATCGCCCTGGTGGGCCGCTCCGGGGGCCAAAATGAGCCGGGGCTATACTTCGAGATACGTCGCGAGGGGCAGGCCGTAGACCCGGCACGTTGGTGCCGCTGATCTAAGGAGGGAAGCATGTCCATGGGATCCTGGTTGGCAGGGTTGGTAACAGGGGTAGCCTTGGCTGGACTGGGTTTGGCCGTGGCTGGCCAGGGGGTGATGAGTGCCGACCAGCGGGTCAGCGAAACCCTGGAACAGATCAGCCATTTCTATGTCGAAGCGGTGGATCAGGAACAGCTGGCCGATAAGGCCCTCAAAGGGCTGGTGTCCTCCCTGGACGACTACTCCAAGTACCTGGAAGGGGAGGATATCCGTGCCCTTCAGGAAATGGCCGACGGCCATTACTCAGGCCTTGGCCTGGAAGTGAATTTCGATGACCAGCAGCACCTGCTGGTGACCCAGCCCATCCCCGAGTCCCCCGCCGCCAAGGCCGGTATCCAGGCCGGTGACAGGGTGCTTGCCATCAACGGCGCCGCCGTTGCCGGCAAGAGCCTGAACGCCCTGGTGGCCAGCCTTAGGGGTGCCCCAAAAGGGGAGGTGAACCTGGATATCGACAGGGCCGGCAAGATGCTGCGCTTCCAGGTGGCCCCAGCGGAAGTGGAAGTGCATTCGGTGAGCGCCTATCCCCTGGACGGTGACCGGCTCTGGCTGCGCATCAGCCAGTTCCAGTATTCCACTCCGGCGGAAGTGACCCAGGCCCTCAAGCAACACCAGCCCAAGGCCGCTATCTTGGATCTTCGCGGTAACCCCGGTGGGGTTTTCCCTGCCGCCGTGGACCTGGCCGATCTGTTTTTGGACAAGGGGCCCATCGTCAGCACCCATGGCCGGGCCGACTACGCCAACCAGGTTTTTGACGCCAAGAGCGGTGACCCCTTCGAGAGCCTGCCGCTGCTGGTGCTGATTGACAAGGAATCGGCGTCGGCCGCCGAGATCCTGGCCGGTGCCCTCAAGGACAGGGGCCGTGCCCTGCTGCTGGGTGAAAAGAGCTTCGGTAAGGGCAGCGTCCAGAGCCTGATCCCCTTGTCGGACGGCAACAGGGCGTTGAAGATCACCACAGCCCATTACCTGACTCCCAATGGCCTGTCCATCCAGGGCAAGGGCATAGAGCCCGATCTCAAGGCCGGCAGCCTGATGGGAGACGCCAAGCTGCGTTCTCGCATGAAAAGCCATTACCCCCTGACCCACCAGGCAGAACTGGCCGTGGGCGGGGAATGGGCCGATGACGCCCTGCTGTGGGAGGCCCTGCGCTTCCTGGAAGACCAACACGTATAACAACAAGGATCACCGTGCGCTGTTTTGCCCTGTTTCTGGGGCTGCTGCCTTGCCTGGCCGCAGCCCAGCCAAAGCTGGCCCTTATCCTCGACGACATCGGCTACAGCAAGGACGATGCCCGGGCCCTGGCCCTGCCTGAAGCCGTTACCCTGAGCGTGTTGCCCCATACCCCCTATGGTGCCCAGCTGGCCGCAGAGGCTCGCCAGCCGGTGATGCTGCACCTGCCCATGGAACCCCTGGGCCAAAGGCCCCTGGAGGCCGACACCCTGACCCTGACCCAGAGCCGCGACCAGCTCGAGCACATTGTCGACCAGGCCATCGCCGCCATTCCCCAGGCCAAGGGGGTCAATAACCATATGGGGTCCCTTTTGACCCAGGACCGACAGCGTATGGACTGGCTGATGGCGATATTGGCTCCCCCCCGCCTCTACTTTGTCGATTCGCGCACCTCCGCCGCTTCACAGGCCCTGGCTGCTGCCCTGGACGCCGGTGTGCCGGCGGTAGCCCGCAAGGTGTTCTTGGACAACGATCTGACCGACCTGGACAGCCAATGGCAGCGGGCCCTGCGCCTGGCCAAGCGCGACGGCCAGGTGGTGGTGATCGCCCATCCCCACAGCGCTACCCTGGCCTTTCTCAAGCAAAAACTGGCAAATTTGCAGGACACTCAGCTGGTGCCTGTGACCAGCCTCTTGCCTGAAGTCCAGGTGGCGTCTTCTGGTACACTGGTGCCCAACCGAGGCTAAGGACCTGTAAGGACCCGCTCATGCGTTTGACTATCCATGCCAACCCCCCCGTTTCCGCCCAGATGGAAACGGACCTTGGCAAGCTCTACGGCCACCTGCCGGCCGATCTGCAAGCCCCATTCTGGTTTATCGCCACCTTTAACGACCGCCATATCGGCGCCGTGCGTCTGGACGGCGACCGCCTGGTGAACCTGGGAGTGCGCTCCGAAACCCGCCGCCGTGGCGTCGGCCGTTACCTGATGCAAAAGGCCCTGGAGCGGGCCAAGGACATGGGCCTGGCCCAGGTCCGGGCCCTGGCCAGCGACTACCCGGTGGAAAACCGGGCCATGGTAGGGGATTTCCTGCTGGCCCTGGGCTTTGAAGCCGTGGACGGCGAGGCTTGGCAAAAAGCCCTGTAAACGCAAAAAGGGCCGCAAGGCCCTTTTCATGAAAAAAGCCGGCTGTCGCCGGCTTTTTGCTTAATGCACCATGGCGCTCTTGAGCTTGCTCAAGGCGTTTTTCTCGAGCTGGCGTACCCGCTCGGCAGAGACCTGGTACTTGTCCGCCAGTTCCTGCAGGGTGGCCTTGTCTTCGTCCAGCCAGCGGCTTTGCAGTATGTCGCGGCTACGCTCGTCCAGCACTGCCAGGGCGTGGCCAAGGCGGGCGTGGGATTGGGCTTCCCATTGCTCTTCCTCGATGCTCTGGGCCAGATCAGACCCTTTGTCTTCCAGGTAGTGCACCGGGGCGTAGGACTCGTCGTCATCGTCGCTGGCCAGTTCGAAGGCCTGGTCGGGAGAGCTCATGCGTGCTTCCATTTCCCGTACCTCAGAGGGGCTGACACCCAGCTCCTCTGCCACCATCTGCACTTCGTCATGGCTGAACCAACCCAGGCGCTTTTTCTTGGAGCGCAGGTTGAAGAACAGCTTACGCTGGGCCTTGGTGGTGGCGATTTTGACGATGCGCCAGTTTTTCAGCACATATTCGTGGATCTCGGCTTTTATCCAATGCACGGCAAAGGACACCAGGCGCACTCCCACTGTGGGGTCGAAGCGCTTGACCGCCTTCATCAGGCCGATGTTGCCTTCCTGGATAAGGTCGGCCTGGGGCAGGCCGTACCCTGAATAACTGCGGGCCACATGCACCACAAAACGCAGGTGCGACATGATCAGGGCTTTTGCCGCCTGCAGGTCACCGTCTTCCTGCAGCCGGGTGGCCAGGGCGTGCTCTTCCTCGGCGCTCAGCATGGGGATGCTGTTCACCGAATGGACGTATGCCTCGAGGCTGCCGCTGGCAGGTAAGGTCAATGCCATGGATTGCAGATGGTCGCTCATCTCACTCCCTCAAAAAACCGGATGTAGGTCACAAAACCCGTACCTAAGAGCCCAACTGTATGAAAAAGTTCCGCCGGGATCAAGCCGGGTCCATGGCCTTGAGGTGGCGCCAGACAGCCAGGTAGGCGCCGCCCAGGCCCAGGGCCACCGACAACCCCAGCAATGCCAGCCATTCCTGGCCGTCAAGGCCATCCAGGCGGAACTGGGTCTGATAAAGGTCCACCACCCGCGCCACGCTGCGTTCCAGCCACCAGAGCCCCAGGGTGACCAGGGCTGCGGCCAGCAGGCCGGCGGCCAAGCCGTACCAGAGGCCGGTATAAAGGAAGGGCCGGCGCACGAAGGCGTCGGTGGCGCCTACCATCTTCATCACATTGATGGTGTCGCGGCGGTGTTCGATCATCAGCCTGATGGTGTTGCCCACCACCAGCACCATGGTCACCAGCAACAGGGCGGCTACCAGGGCTACCCCGTCACGAACCATGCCCACCAGGGCGTCCAGGCGCTTGAGCCAGTCCAGGTCCAGGCGGCCCTGGGCCACTTCCCTTTCCTTGCTGAGCTTGTCCAGCAGTGCCTCGGCGGCCTTGGGGCCGGCATGGCGGTCTGTGGGCACCACGATCAGGGTATTGGGCAGGGGGTTGTCGTCAAGGTAGTCCAGGGCTTCACCGAAGCCACTTTTTTGGCGGAACTCGGTGAGGGCCTCGTCACGGGTGATAAGCCTGGCCTCGGCCACTTCCGGGTAGAGGCCAATGCGGGTGGCGGCCTTGGCGGCGTCGTCCTCCGTGATCCTGTCCTTGAGCAGTAAGGTGATCTCGGAGGCCTTGTCGAACTGGCCGGATACCGCCTCCACGTTCTTGAGCAGCACATAGAAGGTGGTGGGCAGGGTCAGGGAAAAGCCCAGTACCGCTATGGTCAGCAGGCTGGCCAGGGGTGCCTTGTACAGCTCCCCCAGGCTACCGACGGCCTGCTGGACGTGGCGTACGAAGTACATCAGCAGGCGGCTGCCAAGGCCTGGTCTGGCGGCGCTGGCCCCGACGGTGCGGTTTTCAAATAACAGGCTCACAGGTCGTCTCCCGCCAGGGAGTCGCCCAGCATCCGGCCTTGCTTGAGGGTAAAGGTGTGGTGACGCATGCGGGCGATAAGGCCCAGATCATGGGTGGCCACCAACACCGAGATCCCCAGGCTGTTGAGGTCTTCAAAGAGGCGCAGTATGTCCATGGACAGTTTCGGGTCCAGGTTGCCGGTGGGTTCGTCTGCCAGCAGTAGCGGCGGCTTGTTGACCACGGCCCTGGCTATGCCCACCCGCTGCTGCTCGCCACCGGACAGCTGTATGGGGTAGCAATGGGCCTTGTCCGACAGCCCCACCCAGCCCAGGGCGGTCTGCACTCGCTTGCGGATCTCGCCTGCGGTAAAGCCCACCACGATCAGCGGCAGGGCCACGTTTTCGAACACCGTCTTGTCCATCAACAGCCGATGGTCTTGGAAGATGATGCCGATGTCTCGGCGCACCAGAGGGATCTGCGCCGAGCGCAGCCTGCTGATGTCGTGACCGTTGATGCTCACCTTGCCGGCGGACGGCCTTTCTTGCAGGGTGATCAGCCTGAGCAGGGTGCTCTTGCCGGCGCCGGAATGGCCGGTCAGGAATGCCATCTCGCCTTTGCCGAGATGGAAACTGACATTCTGCAGTGCCTGGGCACCGCCGGAATACGCCTTGGAGACCTGCTCGAAACGGATCATTTTTCCTCTGTCTCGAAAAGGGCGTCCACAAACTGGCCTGCATGGAAGGTCCGCAGGTCGGTTATGCCTTCGCCCACACCTATGTATCGGATAGGAATACCAAATTTGTCGGCAATGGCAAAGATGACCCCACCTTTGGCGGTACCATCGAGTTTGGTGAGGGTGATGCCGGTCAGGCCTACTGCTTCGCTGAAGATCTTGGCCTGGCTCAGGGCATTCTGGCCGGTACCGGCGTCCAGGGTCAGCATCACCTCGTGGGGCGCTTCCGGATCCAGCTTCTTCATCACCCGCACGATTTTCTTGAGCTCTTCCATCAGGTGCGCCTTGTTTTGCAGGCGACCGGCGGTATCGGCAATGAGCACGTCCACGTTACGGGCCTTGGCGGCCTGCAGGGCGTCAAACACCACGGAAGCGGAGTCGGCGCCGGTGTGCTGGGCTACCACCGGGATGTCGTTACGCTCCCCCCAGACTTGCAGCTGCTCTACGGCGGCGGCGCGGAAGGTGTCGCCGGCGGCCAGCATCACCGACTTGCCCTGGTCCTTGAATTGGCGGGCCAGCTTGCCGATGGTGGTGGTTTTGCCAACGCCATTGACCCCGACCATCAAGATCACATGGGGTTTGCGGTCGATGACCAGGGGCTTGGAAACCGGTTCCAGCAGGGCGTGCATCTCCTTTTTCAGGAGATCATAGAGGGCTTCGCCGTCCTTGAGCTGGCCGAGGCTGGCCTGCTTGGTAAGGCGGTCGATCAGGCGGCTGGTGGTTTCCACCCCGACATCGGCCAGCAGCAGCTGGGTTTCCAGCTCTTCGAACAGCTCGTCGTCGATCTTCTTGCCACGGAAAATGGCCAGGAAGCCGGCGCCGATGTTTTCACGGGTGCGTTTGAGGCCGAGGCGAAGGCGGCTGAAGAAACCGGGCTTTTCACGGCCAGCATGGGCCTTGGCGGCTTGGGTGGCCAAATCGGCCTTGATTTCCTCGACGGCAGGCGCAGCATCCTGTTCGGCCTCGGCTTCTGCTTCGGCTTCGGCCTCGGCTTCTGCTTCGGCTTCGGCCTCGGCTTCTGCTTCGGCTTCGGGTTTGGCTTCGGCTTCCGGTTCGGCTTCGGCTTTGGCTTCGGCCTCCGCTTCGTCTTCGGCTTCGGCTTGGGCTACAGCTTCGGCTTCGGCTTCGGCTTCAGGCTGGCTTTCCAGGACTGGCGCCGGCTCTTCAACCAAGGGGGGCTCTACCAGCTCGGCTTCCACTTCCAGGGGCACGGCTTCGCTTGCCGCCGGCTCGGCTTCGGGCAGGGGTTCTGGGGTGGCGGGAGGCGGCTGGGGGGCGTCTTGGGGCTTCTGCTCGGGCTCGGCCTTGTCGCGGCCCAGGCCAAGCCAGGAAAACAAACCTTTCTTTTTGCTCATGGCAATCTGCTGTCTGGGGGCTAGAATAGCGGGATTTTTAAAGCCGGTAGTCTAACCCCAAGGACAAAGAACCGCCATGGCAGTCAAAGGCACAAGCGGACAAATTCGCATCATCTCCGGGCAGTACCGGGGCCGCAAGCTCCCGGTGTGGGACGCCGAGGGCTTAAGGCCCACCACCGACAGGGTCCGGGAAACGGTGTTCAACTGGCTCCAGGGCCAGACCCTGGAGGCCAGGGTGCTGGACTGTTTTGCCGGGGCCGGTTCCCTGGGTTTTGAGGCCCTGTCCCGCCACGCCAGCGCCCTGGTGCTGGTGGAAAAGGACAAGGCAGTGGCCCGCCAACTGGCCGACAACCTGGGCCGCCTTGGCAGCGACAAGGGCCAGGTGGTGGAAGCAGACGTGCTGGCCTACCTGCAAAAGCCGGCGTCCCAGCCCTTTGACCTGGTGTTTGTGGACCCGCCCTTTCACAAGGGCCTGGCCGCCAAGGCCTTGGCCCTGCTGGAAAGCCAGGGCTGGCTGGCCGAGTCGGCCTGGGTCTATGTGGAAGTGGAGCAGGGCCTGGCCCTGGAGGCCCCCGGTAACTGGCGCCTGCACCGTGAGCTTAATGCCGGCCAGGTGCAGGCCAGGCTCTATCAACGTGAGGAAACTGAATGATGAACATGATCCGCCGCCTGCTGATGGCCGGGGTTTGGGCCCTGTGCCTTATCAACCTGGTCCGCCCCCTTGAGGCGCCCCTTGAGAACCTGTTTTACATCGTGCTGGGGGTGCTGGTGGTATTGCACGGCCTGCAGGTGGTGCTGTTTAGCAAGGTGCTGCAGCTGGATTTGGCCGGCAAGGTGGATGTCTTTATCTTCGGTGGCATCGCCGCCAACGAGCGGCGCAAGGCGCTGCTGGCCAAGATGGAAAAAGAATCCCGCTGATGCGGGATTTTTTTCAGGCCAGGTAGCGGGCGATGCCGTCCAGGAACATCTGCACCGCGATCATCACCAGTATCATGCCCATCAGCCTTTCCATGGCGGTCAGGCCCCGCTCCCCCATGATCTTCATCAGCACTTCCGAGAACAGCAGGATCACGGCGTTGACCGCCCAGGCACCTACCAGGGCCAGGGTCAACAAACCCAGCTGATTGGGGGCCTGATTGGACATCAGGATCAGGGACGCCAGGATGGAGGGGCCGGCCATCAGCGGTATGGCCATGGGCACCAGGAAGGGCTCTTCCCCCACCGCCAGGCCGGTAACGCCGCCTGGGCTTGGGAAGATCATCTTGATGGCGATCAGAAAGAGGATGATACCGCCGGCAATGGACACCGACTCCTGCTTGAGGCCGAGAAAATGCAGTACCGTCTCGCCGCCGAACAGGAAGATCAACATTACCCCTAAGGCCAGGCAAAGCTCCCGCACCAGGATCAGGCGGCGGCGCTTGGGGGGCAAGTGTTTAAGGATGGAGATGAACACCGGCATGTTGCCCAAGGGGTCCATGATCAGGAACAGGGTGACGGCGGCAGCGAAAAAGTCCATGTATTACAGGGCCTGCAAAGCGTTGGGCTTGCGCAAATGGTAAATGAAAAGCGCATAAAAAGCGCCCCTCTTAGGAGGGGCGTGACTCAGAAGGTGAAGGAGAGGGTCAGGGCAGCACCAAGGTGGTCGTCCTTGCCCGTCTCCGCAGCCAGGTCAAGGTGCAGGGTGTCAAAAGGGGAGATGCCGATGCCGGCGGTGAGGACGTCGTCCTGGCTGCCTTCCAGGTCATGGCGGTAACCCAGGCGCAGCTGGGCCCATTGGAAGGCGTCCAGTTCCAGGCCGGCCCGCAGCCATTGCTGCTGCTCATCTTTGAGGGACGGCAGTTCGGTCTTGGTCAGCTCGGTTTCCAAGGTGGCCGCCAGCCAGCCGTTATCGTAGGCGCCACCCAGGGTCAGGCGGGGCTTGAGGCTGTAGCTGAAGCGTTGGCCAGCCACCAGGGCCGACTCGATGTCCTGCTTGAACAGGTCCCGGCCGCTCAGGGCCAGGCGCCAGTCACCGTGTTGGTAGGCCAGGCCCAGGTCCAGGTTCAGGCCGGATTTTTCTTCCCGGTACTGGCTGTTGTCCCAGTCGTCTTCATCGAAATTGTTCACGTCCGCCTGGTACAGGTAGGTATAGAGGCGCTGGGCCTTGGGGCTGACCCCCAGCATCAGGCGATCGCCGCTGGCCAGATCCCAGCCGTGGCTGAAGGTCAGGCCCAGGTCGGCCACCGCCAGGCCCAGGATCTGGGCGTTGGACTGAAGATTGTCAAAGTCCTGGTTGGGCAGTTCTACCGGGGTCCAATCCAGGTCGTCACCGTCGATATTGACCCGGCCTTGGAATTGGGCGCGCAGGCTGGCAAAGAGGGCCATGCCCAGGGTCCGGCTGGGAATGGCCACCGCCAGGCCCAGTTCCAGCTCCCCGTCCAGGGTGTCACCGTTCATCTGGCGCAGGGCGTCCTGCCACTGGCTGATCAGCTGTTCGGTCTGGGCCTGGGTGGCGTTGGACGGATCCTGCTGAATGGCGCTCAGGGCATCGTTGAGGTCTTGGAAGTGATCAATCTGGTCTTGCAGGTTGTCTTCGTCCCGGCCGCGTATGGCCAGGCCAGGCAGCAGCAGGCCGATGTCGTCACTTTCGTCGAAGTTCGACAGCAAGGCCGGGTTGTAGAAGGGGGCTGCCAGGTAGCTGGCGTTGGCGCTGCCGGCACCGCCCATGGCTTGGACGCGGGCGTCCTGGGCCTGGGCACCGAGGCTAAGGGCAAGCAGCGAAAGAGGGCACAGGGCCAGGGTGCGTTTCATGGGGAACTCCACAACAACAAGATGCTAGAGCTAAGCGCCTTATCGCCGGGAGTTCTTTAAGTTCAGCTATCGCTTTTTTAGGCTTTTGGCAGGGGCAATGCCGAAATTGTGAGCCAGTCCTTACTCTTCCAGCCCTATGCCCAGATTGGAGATGCCATCGTTGCGGCCCATCAGTTTGGCGTCGCGCAGCTGCTCTTCGATGAGATCCCCTTGCAGCAGGGCCAGCAGCTGTTCTTGGAAGTCCCGTTCTTCCTGCCACAACGGCTCCTGGTCCAGGGCCTCGTAGTCCAGGGTGGTCTCGGCCTGGATATTCAGATAGAACTGCACCGACCCACGGGACAGGCGGCTGACGTCCAAGGCCGGCTGTTCGTCCTTGTCCTGCATGGCGGCCAGCACCGCCATCACCGCCATATAGGTATCCAAGGCCGGATAGACCCCGAAGAAGTCGTGCTGGGCCGGGTCAGGCTCCAGCTCGGCCAGCTTCAGCTGCTGCTTTTCGAAGTTGATCTTGGCTTTGGGGGTCAGCAGTTTTTCCCAGACGGTGTCCAGGGCCGACTGCAGGGCATGGCCGGCCTCTGTCTGTTCGGTGATGTCGGCAAACAGCAGGAAATTGGGCAACATGCGTTGGGCCAGGGCGGCGGCGAAGGCCCGTTGGGCCAGGGGGCTGAGGCTGTGCAGTTCTTTTTCCATGGGCGACAAGCTCCGGGTACTGGTCGCCCATTGTAACGGCAAGGTTGCCCCTTGTCTCAGTGACTGCGCCCCGGGCGCAGCAGGTGGCGGTAGCCAAACCAGCCGATGGAGACGGCCAGCACCAACATCGCCGGCCAGCGTAGCCAGTCAACGGGCCAGCCTTCCAGGTGGGTGGCGATCACCGCCACCAGGCTCATGGTCAGCAGGGCCAGGCTTTCGAAGTAGTCGAGTTTCAGGGTGTTGATCCAGCGCTTCATAACTAAGCTCCTCTTTGGCTGTGCGCATTGTCCGCTTTTGGGCTGGGTAAACTTTGCGCTGGCGCAAAAGAAGGGCGGCTAGCTTGTTCAGCCTTGGCTTAGGTAGGCTGATGGCATTATGGGCCCCTAATCCTCATTCTGTGCCCATGCCGTTGACGGCGTGGGCTTTTTTAAAGGACCTACCATGAAGACCCCCTGGTTGCTGGCTCTGTTGGGGAGCTTTTCCCTGCACGCAATGGACATCAAGCCCCTGTCGGACCACCTCTATCGCTACACCCTGGTGGGGGATTTCGCCCCTTATGGCAAGGTGCCCACCAATGGGGTCATTTATCTGCAAGGCAACAAGGCGCTGCTGGTGGACACCGGCTGGGACCTGGTCCAGGGGCGGGAGCTGCTGAACTGGATACAGGCCAAAGGCATCAAGGATGTGGACGTGGTCTTAACCCATTCCCACCTGGACAGGCGCGGCGGCATGGGCGTGTTTTTGGACGCCGGCTTGCCGGTCTGGGCCCACGAAAGCACGGCGGCCCTGCTTAAGGAACCCAGGCTGACCGTATGGTCGGGCAGCCAGCTAAAACTGGGGCCGGCTGAACTCTACTATCCGGGGGCTGGACATAGCCCGGACAACCTGGTGGTCTGGTTTGCCGGGCAATCGGTGCTCTTTGGCGGTTGCCTGGTCAAGGATGAAGAGGCCAAGTCCCTTGGCAACCTGGAAGACGCCGACCTGGGCCATTGGCCGGTGGCGATAACGGCCCTTGAGCAGCGCTTCGGCCAGGCCAAGGTAGTGATACCTGGCCATGGCCCCTCCTTGGGGCCAGGAGCCCTGGCCCATACCCTGTCGCTGCTCAAAAAGCCTTAGCGGCGCAGCACCCGATACAGGGCCAGCAGCACCAGGGCGCCGGCCACGGCGGTGAAGATGCTGCCAAGGTTAAAGCCGGTGGCGGGGCCAAAGCCCATAAAGGTGCCCAGCCAGCCGCCCACAAAGGCGCCGGCTATGCCAAGGGCTATGGTGACAAGGCAACCGCCGCCGTCGCGGCCCGGCATGATCCATTTGGCTAAAATCCCGGCCACCAGGCCGAGCACTAACCAGGTGATGATACCCATCTGGTACTCCATTCTATCGATTTTCAAACAGTTAACCCCAGCCAGGCCGGCTGGGGCAAGGGGAGGGTGCCGGTCGATTCAGGCCAGCAGAGCCTTGATGGCGTCGATGCGGGCCTCGGCTTCGCCGGCGGCGAAGTCTTTGGCCGGGACCTGGCCCCAAATGGGCTTGGGCCAGGCGGCGTCCCCTTCAAAACGCACCACATGGTGCACATGAAGTTGAGGCACCATGTTGCCAAGGGCGGCCACATTGAGCTTGTGGCCGCCAAAGTGGCCCATCAGCACCCGGGACACCCGGGCCGACTCTTGCCAGAACTGGGCCTGCTCGGCGTCGCTCAGTTCGTAGATCTCTTTGATGCCGTCCCGGCGGGGCACCAGGATAAACCAGGGGTAATTGGCGTCTTTGCTCATCAGCAGGGAACAGAGGGGCAGCTCGGTGACAGCCAGGCTGTCCTTTGCCAGTTGGGGGTGCAGTGTGAACATGGGTAAGATAGGCAAGCCATTGATGCAAGGAGCATAGCAAAGATGTCCACCACCCCGACACTGACCCTTTACATCGCCATCAGCCTCGACGGCTACATTGCCGGGCCCAAGGGCCAGCTGGAATGGCTGGCCAAGGTCGAAAAGGCCGGGGAAGACTACGGGTATGGTGACTTTTGGGCCCGCATGGACGGCCTGATCATGGGCCGTAACACCTTCGACGAGGTGATGACCATGGGCGCCTGGCCTTACGAAGGCAAGCCCACCTATGTGCTGACCAGTGCCGACAACCTTCAAGCCGGCCCCGTCACCCCTTTTACCGGTAGCGCCGAGGCCTTGCTGGACAGCCTAAAGGGCAAGCACCGCCAGCTGTGGCTGGTAGGGGGCGGCCAGACTTTGCAGGGCTTCTTGGACAAGGGCCTGGTGGACGAAGTGATACTGTCGCTGATCCCGGTCACCCTGGGGGAAGGCATTCCCCTGTTCCTGCCCACCGGCCGCCAGCAGGACTGGCACCTGGCCGGGATCCGCACCTTCGACAGCGGCCTGGTGCAACTCCATTACCGCAAGGTGGCTTCATGACGGCTCTACCCTGGCCATGGTTGGCAGCAGCGCTGGGCACCCTGGTGCTGTTGCTGGCGGCGCTGTTGTGGCGTAGCCGCAGCGACAACCGCCGCCTGGCCTTGGCTCTTGGCAGCCTGCAAAGCCGTCACGAAGCACAGAGCGAGCGCCTGGAGGTGTTGATGGCAGAGCGGGACGCCCAGACCGACACCCTGGAAGAGACCCGCCAGGCCCTGTCCCGCAGCCAGCAGCAGCGCGCCGAATTGCAGGCCCGCCTGGAAGAGCAGCAGCGTGCCGCCCAGGAAAAACTGGCCACCTTGCAAAACGCCGAACAGCGCCTTTCCGAGCAGTTCCAGAACCTGGCCCAGCGCATTTTCGACCAAAAAGCCGACGCCTTCTCCAAGCAAAGCAGCGACAGCCTGCAACACCTGCTGGCTCCCCTGCGCCAGCAGTTGGGGGATTTTCACAAGAAGGTGGACAGCGTCTACGACAACGAACGCCTGCAGCGCCAGGGGCTGATGAACGAACTCAAGGCCCTCAAGGAGCTGAATCGCCAGATGAGCGAAGAGGCCCAGGCCCTGACCCGCGCCCTCAAGGGCGACAAGAAACTCCAGGGCAACTGGGGGGAGATGGTCCTGAACCGGGTGCTGGAAGAGTCGGGGCTGCGCAAGGGCCACGAGTTTGACGTGCAGGTGGCCCTCAAGGACGAGGCGGGCGAGCGCTTTATTCCGGACGTGGTGGTACATCTGCCGGACCAGAAAGACATCATCATCGACTCCAAGGTGTCCCTGGTGGCCTACGAGCGTTATTTCACCGTCGAAGACGACCTGGAGCGAGAGGCGGCCCTGCGCACCCATGTGCAGGCCTTGCGCCAGCACATTCGCAGCCTGGGTGGCAAGGACTACGAGCGCCTCAATGGGGTCAACGCCCTGGACTATGTGTTGATGTTCATCCCCATCGAGAGTGCCTTTTTTGCCGCCATGGAGGCGGACCAGCAGCTCTTCACCGAGGCGCTGCAAAAAAACATCCTGATGGTCAGCCCCACCAACCTGCTGGTGGTGCTGCGCACCATCAAGCGGGTGTGGAGCTACGAGCAGCAGTCCCGCAACGCCCAGGAGATCGCCGGCCGGGCCGCCGCCCTTTATGAAAAGTTCGTCGGCTTCGTCGAAGACCTGGAAAAGCTGGGCAGCGCCCTGGACAACACCCAGAAGCGCTACAGCGAGGCCATGGGCAAGCTGTCGGCGGGCAAGGGCAATCTGGTGCGCCAGACCGAGATGCTGTTGGAGCTGGGGGTGGAGCCGAAAAAGACCTTGCCCGACCCCCTGCGCCAGCGGGCCCAGGCCCTGGATAACTGAAAACTGACCCAGGGCACAAATCTGTATTAAAGGGGGAACCCCAGAGGGCCGTCCTAGTCAATAAGACTGTCATAAGCAGTCGCTAGACTCGGGACCGTCTTTTTGGGAGGAGCAAGTAGTGCGTAAGTTTCCCCAGTACCACGTCAAGCAAGTAGCCAAACATGTCACCGCCTTTTTCGAAGGGGTGATCTGGATCCGGGGCATAGGTGCCTTTCGTTTTCAGCGGGGCCGTCTGTTGCCCCCGGGCAAACCCAGCACCGAAAAGCTGCGGGTGGTGTCCGAAGTGAACCGTCAGATAGGCACCATGCGCAGCCCGGCCTGAGCCGGGCTCAGGCCCGGGCCAGGCTAAAGGGCATCACCTGGCTGATGTCCTTAGCCCCCAGGATCACCATCAGCAACCTGTCCACTCCCAGGGCCACGCCGGCGCAGTCCGGCAGGCCGGCTTCCAAGGCGTCTGCCAGGCGCAGGTCCGGGTTGTTATAGGGCCGGCCAAGGGCCCGGCGGCTTTCCCCGTCCGCCAGCAAACGGCGGCGCTGCTCGGCGCCATCGGTCAATTCAAAGTAGCCGTTAGCCAGCTCTACCCCTTTGATAAAAAGCTCGAAGCGGCAGGCCACGGCGTGGCCCTGGGCGTCTTTGGTGGTGCGGGCCAGGGCCGCCTGGCTGGCGGGGTAGTCGTACAGGAAGCTCGGCCCTGCCAGGCCCAGGCTGGGTTCGATAACAAAGCTTACCAGCAGGTTCAGCAGGGTATCCCGGTCGGTCTCGGTCTGGCCGTAATGGGCGTGCTGCTGGGCCAGGGCCTGTAGCTGCTCGAGGCTGGCGGTGTGGGGGTTGATGCCCAGGGTGCGCTGGAAGGCCTCCAGGTAGCTGACCTTTTCGATGCTGGCCGCATCCAGGCCCGCCACCGCCACCAGCAGGTCGCGGATCTCGTCCATCAGCTGGTGGTGGTCAAAGCCCAGGCGATACCACTCCAGCATGCAGAACTCGCTGTTGTGGCGCCGGCCGGCTTCCTCGTTGCGAAACACCTTGCCCAGCTGGTAAATGCAGCCGGAGCCGGCCGCCAGCAGCCTTTTCATGGCAAATTCCGGGGAGGTCTGCAGGTAGAGGGTCAGGCCTTCTGGGGCCAGGGGACCGGTGTAGGTGCTGGTCATCACCTCGATGTGGGGGTCGGAGATGCTGCCTTGCGACAATACCGGGGTGTCCACTTCCAGTACCTGGCGGGCGGCAAAAAAGGCGCGGATATCGGCAAAGAGCCGGGCCCGGCGCTTAAGGGCGTCCAGGCTGCATTGGGGTTGCCAGTGGTTGTCTATCATCGAGGGCCTCCTTGGGGGCGCACAAGATAGCGCATCAGAACCAGCCCAGGTAGTCGTGGAAGATAAAGATGAGGATCTCGATGCTGATCAGCCAGATGATGATCCATTCGAGAAAGCTCGAATGCTTGTGGTGCTCCTCGTCCGCCAGGATCTCCAGCAGTTCCCCTATCACCTCCAGCCGCTTGTTAAGGATGGTCAGGCGGCTGTCCAGCTCCTGGTTGGCGCGGCTCAGATCGTAGTAAGGGTCCAGCTCGGTGTGGTCCCAGAAGAAGTCGGGCTTGTCCAACAGGTCAAAATGCAGGTTAACCCGGCTCTTGGCCAGGTAGAGGCGGCCGCGCAGAATGGCCAGGCGCCGCCTTGGCAGGCGGATTTTGCCCTTGGCGGCCAGGGTCTCGGGAATGGCCGAGGTGTCGCGGATATTGGCCACCACCTGTTCTTCGAAGGCCTCCAGCTTGACCGATTGGGCCAGGGCGTGGCTGACCGCCAGCTTGGCCAGGGGCGCGTCGGTGGGGAACTGGAAGTGGTCGTGCTGGATATGGAGCCGGTCGAGCTGGCTGTTGGTGGCAAAGCTGATTTCGTCCACCGTCGCCTTGATGGGCCCCTGCACCGCCTTTTGCAGGCGCTGGCAAAGGGCCTGGCTGGCGTCCCTGTCCAGGCCCCAGCACACCAGTACCCCGTAGTCGAAGGCAAACACCAGGCCGCTGGCCAGTTGTACCTGCAAGGCGTCCTTGATCCGCAGCACATGGCCCTCGGCAGCCAACAGCGGTGGCAAAATATCCAGATCGAAGCGATCTCCAAGGCAATAACTGAAGCAGGCGCTGTGGCTCATAAAGGGCATCCGTTACACTGTGTCTAACTAGAGCATAAGCGGATACCCGTGATGATTGATAAGACTTTCCCCTTGGTGGATATCCACCGGCACCTGGACGGCAACGTGCGCCTGGGCACCATCATCGACCTGGCCCGTCGCTTTAACGTCAGCTTGCCGGCCCAGGACGAAGCGGGCATGAAGCCTTATGTGCATGTAATTGAGAACGAGCCCAGCCTGGTGGCCTTCCTGGCCAAACTGGACTGGATGGTCAAGGTGTTGGGGGACTACGACGCCTGCTACCGGGTGGCCTATGAAAACGTCGAAGACGCGGCCCGGGTCGGCATTGACTACACCGAACTGCGTTTCAGCCCCTGGTACATGGCCATGAGCCATGGCCTGGATCCCCATGGGGTGGTGGAAGCGGTGGCCGCCGGCGTGGCGGCGGGCAGCAAGGATTTTGGCGTCAAGACCAACCTGATTGGCATCATGAGCCGCACCTTCGGCACCGCCCAGTGCCAGCGGGAACTGGACGCCATACTGGCCAACAGGGACAAGGTAGTGGCGGTGGACCTGGCCGGCGACGAGCTGGGCTTTCCCGGCCCCCTGTACGAGCCGCATTTTCGCCAGGTGCAGGACGCCGGCCTCAAGGTCAGCGTTCACGCCGGTGAGGCAGCCGGCCCGGAGTCGGTCTGGCATGCCCTGCGTGAGCTGGGGGCCGTGCGTATCGGCCACGGCGTCAAGGCGGTGGAAGATCCCAAGCTGCTGGCCTACCTGGCCGAGCAGGGTATCGGCATCGAGTCCTGCCTGACCTCCAATATCCACACCTCCACCGTGGCCAGCTATGAGGTGCACCCCATCCGCACCTTCCTGGCCAGCGGCATCGCCGTCAGCCTCAACACCGACGACCCCGGCGTCAGCGCCGTGGAGCTGGACTACGAATACCAGGTGGCGGCTCCCAAGGCCGGGCTCAGCCTGGAACAGATCCACGCCTGCCAGCGCCATGGCCTGGCCATGAGCTTCCTGAGCGAGGCGGACAAAAAGGCGCTGATCAGCGCCAAGCAGTAACAAAGGGCCGCCAGGCCCTTTTTCATATCACCCGGGAAAAGCGGTGTTGGCGCACCTGGCGGCGCAGGTGGCTGTCAAAGGCGGTGGCGATGGTGCGCACCAACAGCCGCCCCTGTTCGGTGACCGTCAGGCCCTGCTCGTCTTCATGCACCAGGCCGTCTTGAATAAAGGGTGCCAGCAGCTGGCGGTCTTCGCCGAAATAGGCGCGGCTGTCGATGCCGAAGGCCTGGTCCAGCTTGGGCCAGTCCAGGCGAAAGTTGCACAAAAGGGCGCCGATGGCCGCGGCGCGCACCTTGTCGTCGTCGCTCATCTGGTACCCCTTGACCCTGGCATGGCCATGCTCGGCCGTGGCCTGCTGGTAGGCCCGCAAGTCCTTCTCGTTCTGTACGTACAGCCCCCCCACCTGGCTGATGGCCGAGGCCCCCAGGGCCAAAAGCTCGCAGTCCCCGTCTGTGGTATAGCCCTGGAAGTTGCGGTGCAGGCGGCCCTGGCGCTGGGCCAGGGCCAGTTCATCGTCCTGGCGGGCGAAGTGGTCCATGCCGATAAAGGCGTAACCGGCCTCGGTCAGCTGGCCTATGGCGCCCCCCAGCATGCGCAGCTTCTCGGCGGGGGCCGGCAGGCTGTCGTCCTTGATCTTGCGCTGGGCGGCAAAACGCTCCGGCAGGTGGGCATAGTTGAAGATGGAGAAGCGGTCCGGCGCCAGGGCCAGGGCTTGGTCCAGGGTCTGGCGGAAGCTGGCGGCGTCCTGGAACGGCAGGCCGTAGATGAAGTCCAGGTTGATGGAACCAAAGCCCAACTGGCGGGCCCTGGCCATCAGTGCGGTCAGGTGCTCGGTACTCTGCACCCGGTTGATGGCCTGCTGCACCCTGGGATTGAAGTCCTGGGCGCCCATGGACAGGCGGTTAAAGCCCAGGGCCGCCAACCAGTCGAGGTCTTTGACGGCCAGGGCCCTGGGGTCTACTTCGATGGCGCCGTGGAAGGCCGGGGCAAAGCGAAAATGGCCCTTGAGCAGGGTCATCAGCCGGGTCATCTGGGCCTGGTCCAGGAAGGTGGGGGTGCCGCCCCCCAGGTGCAGGTGCTGCACCTCAAAGTCGGCGAACAGGGGCGCCTGGTAGGCGATTTCCTTGGCCAGGTGATCCAGGTAGGTATCGGCCTTGTGGCCGTGGCGGGTCACCACCTTGTTGCAACCGCAGTAGTAGCAGAGCTCCCGGCAGAAGGGGATGTGCACATAAAGGCTGAGTTTACGGGAGCGGGCCTGCTGCACGGCGGTACGCCATTGGTCGCCCCTGACCGCTTCGGTGAAGCTCAGGGCCGTGGGGTAGGAGGTGTAGCGGGGGGCCGCCATGTCATAGCGGCGGATAAGCTCAGGGTCGAAGTGCACGGCCGGGCTCCACAAAGCAAAGAGGGCGCCATTATGGCGCCCTCCGGCTCAAGGTCCCTTGATCTGACTCAATGACGAAAGTCCTTGAGCTGGGCGGCTTCGGCCTTGATGGCGTCGGCCAGCTCCCGCTCCCAGCCTTCCCTTTCCCGGTCCTGGCGGCGCCTTTCCTTTTTGTCCTGAGCCTGGCGGGCCTCATGGGTGGGCAGGTCCTTGACCCGCTCATAGAGGTCGAACAGGGCCGGGAAGCGGTCACCGTAGGCCTGGTAGGGCAGCAGGTGGTCCATCAGTACCCGGATGCGGATCACCCCTTCGGACAGCTCGCACTGGTCCTCGAGCATGGCCGCCGCGATGATGCGGATGCTTTTTTCCAGCTTCTGGTTGTGCTCGGCCAGGAAGGCCTCTTCCTTTTGGCGCTGGGCCTTGACCATGAACAGCAGCTTGCCGGCGTAGAAAGCCAGGGCGACGACGATCAGGGCACCGATAACGGCTGCTATGGTCCAGGCACTCATGCCGGCTCTTCCTCGTCATCCCAGTCGATGTCGTCGATCAGTTCGTCTTCGTCATCGGTGATGCCAAGGGCGGTCATCAGCTGTTCGATCTTGGTGGTCATCTCTTCGACGTACTGCTCTTCCTCGCTGCTAAGGAATTGGCCTTCGTCCAGGCGGTCCAGCAGGGCGTTCAGCCGCTCGTCGTTCTCCAGGTTTTCCAGCAGGGCGGCCTGGGCCACCAGATCCAGCTCGGGTTTGGCTTGCTTGGGCGCCTTGGCTTTCTTGGCGGCCGGCGCCGCAGCCTGGGGGCTGACCAGGGCTACCGGCTTGGTGGAACCCAGGCGCTGGTCCTTGCCCTGGCCGCCCTTGCGACCGCCGTTGCCGGTGCTGGCGCCGGCTACCGCCTGGCGGCTGCCGGATTTGTTACCGGCCTTGTGGCGTTTGCCCTTGGCGGTGCTCAGCTTGGTGTTGCCGGTATCGACTTTCTTGGAAGCGCCCAGTTTACCCGGGGCGCGGGTCTTCTTAATTCGGGTCATCTCTGCCTACCTTTTTTGCAGCAGGATCACATCGGTATCCACCCGCTGCCAGATAAAGCCGAAGCGCTCGGCCAACCAGGCAAAGGTAGCTTCACTGTGGAAGCTCACATGGGTGGGGTCATTTTTGTAGTGCCAGTTGGCAAAACGGTCCTGGTCTATTACCAGTTTGGTCATCACCCCCAGCCAGCCGCCAGTCTTGACCAGGCCGGCCAGCCTGGCCCAGCTGTCCGCCGGGTGGTTGAAGTGTTCCACCACTTCGGTGCAGGTCACAAAATCGTACTGTTGCGCCAGCGCTGTTGGGTCCGGTGCATAGTAGGGATCGTAGAGCCGCATCTGCATGCCCGCCTCGGTCAACATGGCGGCCAACGCCGGGCCAGGGCCGCAGCCAAAGTCCAGGCCTTGGCTGCCTGGTGCCAACCTGGCCAGCAATGGCCCGGTCAGGCGCGACAGGAAACGCCGGTAACCCGGGTCGTCCAGCTGGTTGTCGTGGATGTCGTACAGGGCCTTCTCTGCGCCGGCATCGAGGTGGCAACCCGGGTCCGTTGAGACCAGGGCACAATGTGCACATCGAAAATAAGGGCGTCGGCGGTCGGCACCAAAGGGCGCCAGGGTACCGTTACAGAGGGGACATGGGTGCATGGGGGCTTATTCTACGGGAGCGCTGGATAAAGAAAAAGGCGATGCTGATGCGATCGCCTTATCCCTTGTGTCGAAAGTTGACACGTCTCCCATCGTATACGACCGTTATTGTTTTTTTTCGGTCTAACGGGCTTCCATCTTTTTTTTGCCAGCTATCCTTGCATGGTTATTATTTTTACGCCGATCCTGGCGCTTTCTTTTTCATCCTTGGAGGCTTGGGACCTTCATGGTCGCCTTACCCCTTTTTTCTCGGTTGATTAGCGCTTTTCCCACAGGTTTGTCGATGCTTGGCCTTCCTGACCTTATTACCGTTTCCTTCGTTTGGGCGCCCGTGCCGTGGGCAACCCTGCAAACCTTGCGACGTCGGTGAAGTTACTCCCGCCCACCCGGTGGTGCAACCTTTCTGCAGCCATTTTGTTAATGTATTGCCAAAATTCCGTGCTCGATCACAGTTATCAAAAAAGGCACCAACTGGTGCCTTTTCATCCGCTTTCAAATCCCTTAATGCAGCCCGGTCAGGTATTTTGACAGCAGTTCTATGTCGTTATCGCTGAGTTTCGCCGCCACATCGCGCATCATGCCGTTGGGGTCGTTGGCCCGCTGGCCGGCGCGGAATTTTTCCAACTGGCTCTTGATGTACTCTGGATGCTGGCCGGAGATGTCGGGGTAGCGGGCCAGGCTATGGCCGTCGCCTCTGGGGCCGTGGCAGGCGGTACAGGCGGGTATGCCTTTTTCGAGGTTGCCACCCATAAACAGCTTGTGGCCGGTATCCACCACGCTTTCTGGGGTGGCCCCCATGGTCATGGTCTGGCTGGCGTAGTAGGCCGCCAGATCTTCCATATCCTGGTCGGACAGGGGGGCGGCCATGGAGCTCATGACGGGGTCATAGCGCCCTTCCTTGCCACCTGAGGTCATGCCCAGTTTCAGGTCTTGGAGCTGTTTGAGGATGTAGCTGGCGTGTTGGCCGGCAATGCGGGGGTACATGCCTACCGGGCTGTTGCCGTCAGGTCCGTGACAGGCGGCACAAACGGCAGATTTTGCCTTGCCTGCCTCGGCGTCGCCCTGGGCGAACAAGGGGCTGGAGGTACCGGCCAGGAGCATCACTGCGAGTGCAATCTTCTTCATGGCGTTCCAACTGGTTGTATTGCTCGGGTACCTGGCTGAGTCGTGCCCATAGCACGAGCGCCCAGGCATGTTAGAATTCTGCGAGCGGTCCCTGGCTGCAACCCGATCAATAACACCTGATCCGGTCAGGTCCGGTAGCCCTGAATTTAGGTTCAGGGTTGTTCGTAGTGTACACAAAAAATCCAATTTGTCTGTAGTTTACGCGCGGGAGAGCTGATGCGTCCGACCCCTGAGATCGATTTCCGACAAGCCAGATTCATCACTTCTGCGCCTGATATTCGCCACCTACCCCGCAATGAAGGGGTGGAAATTGCCTTTGCCGGCCGTTCCAACGCCGGCAAGTCCAGTGCCCTTAATGCCATTACCGGCCAAAAACAGCTGGCCCGTACCTCCAAGACCCCGGGCCGTACCCAGCTGATCAACCTGTTTAGCCTGGCCGATCCGCGCCATTGCCTGGTGGACTTGCCCGGTTACGGCTTTGCCAAGGTGCCCTTGGAGCTCAAGGAAAAATGGCAGGCCAGCCTGTCCGAGTACCTGGAAAAGCGCGAGTCTCTGCGCGGTGTAGTGGTGCTGATGGATATCCGCCATCCTTTCAAGGAGATTGATCAGGATCTGATCTACTGGGCGGTGGAGTCCGGGTTGCCGGTGCTGGCGCTGCTGACCAAGGCCGACAAGCTCAAGAGCGGTGCCCGCAAGACAACCCTGCTGCAGTGCCGGGAAGCGGCTCTGGCCTTTGGCGGCGACGTGACGGTGATGGCCATATCGGCTCTGAGGGGCCTTGGCCTGGATGAGGTGCGTCGTCACCTGGCCGGCTGGCTGAGCCTGGCCGACGAGTTGCCAGACGAACCAGAGACCGATGCCGAACAATGACAAAAGGCCCCACGCGGGGCCTTTTTTATAAGGTGCTGAATTTCAGACAAAAAAAACCGGTGGTAAAACCACCGGTCGAGAAATATTAGCTTATTGGGGGAGAAGCTAATATGTCAGCAGAAAATCACCACAGGCTCGTTGCCAAGCCATGAGGTTATGCAGCAATTACAAGGTACAACACTTTTTGAGCGATTTGAAGTATTTGCTCTAAATTTTTTTTGAGACAAGGGTGAAAGTGTCGTTAACCATTGTTTATCAATGATTTTACTTTGAACGGCTGGAATGAAGGCAGGGCAAAAAAAACGCCCCGCTCGTTTGAGCGAGGCGGCTATGTAGCCAAATCCACTACGTGAAACAAAGACCCGTTAACGGGGTCTTTTGTACCCTACCCGAGCAGTCTAGCGAGGCACTGCTCAGATTAAAAGCACTTCATGTAGTTTTTTTTCATCTTTGCACGGTAATGCGATCTTAATCGCGGTGGTTTCGCCGGTGAAGCCTGGCTTTTGGTAAAAATATTACAGGTTGAGGTCAGTGAGCTTCATCCCAGGTGCTGCCCATGCCTGGCTCTACCAGCAGCGGCACCTTGAGCTCGGCCGCCGCTTCCATCAGGGCGCTGATGGCTTTGGCTGCCTCGTCGGCAAAGTCTTCGTCTACCTCCAGCACCAGTTCATCATGCACCTGCATCAGCAGCTTGACCTTGTCGGCTTGCTGGTTGACCCAGGCATCCACGGCGATCATGGCTTTCTTGATGATGTCGGCGGCGGTACCCTGCATGGGGGCGTTGATAGCAGCGCGCTCGGCGGCCTTTTTACGGGCCTGGTTGCGGGCATTGATCTCCGGCAGGTAGAGACGACGGCCGAACAGGGTTTCCACATAGCCCTTTTCCTCGGCGCCCTGACGGGTGCGCTCCATATAGTCCAGCACCCCTGGGTAGCGCTCGAAATAGGTGTTCATATAGCCCTGGGCTTCGTTGCGGCCAATATCCAACTGGCGGGCCAGGCCGAAGGCCGACATACCGTAGATAAGGCCGAAGTTGATGGCCTTGGCACGGCGGCGCTGTTCGCTGCTGACCTCGGTCAGGGGCACACCGAACACCTCGGCGGCGGTGGCGGCGTGGATGTCCTTGCCCTGGGCGAAGGCGGTAAGCAGGCCATCATCACCAGACAGGTGGGCCATGATGCGCAGTTCAATCTGGCTGTAATCCGCTGCCAGGATCTTGCGGCCCTTGGGGGCAACAAAGGCCTGGCGGATACGCCGGCCTTCTTCGGTACGTACCGGGATGTTCTGCAGGTTGGGGTCTGAGGAGGACAATCGGCCGGTGGCGGTGACTGCCTGATGGTAGCTGGTGTGGACCCGGCCAGTTTTGTCGTGGATCAGCAGCGGCAGCTTGTCGGTATAGGTGGACTTGAGCTTGGCCAGGCCCCGGTATTCGATGATCACCTTGGGCAAGGGGTGGTCGTGGGCCAGTTCTTGCAGCACTTCCTCGGCCACGGAAGGCACCCCGGAAGGGGTCTTCTTCAGGGGCTTGATGCCCATCTTGTCAAAGAGGATGGCTTGCAGCTGCTTGGGGCTGCCCAGGTTAAATTCCTCCCCGGCCAGCTCGTGGGCTTTGGCTTCCAGGGCCTGGATGCGCTCGGCCAGTTCTTCACTCTGCTTGGCCAACAGATGCTTGTCGATCAGCACGCCATTGCGTTCCATACGGGACAGCACCGGCACCAGGGGCAGCTCGATGTCGGTGAAGACCGCCTGCAGGCTGGGTTCCTTTTGCAGCTTGGGCCACAGGTTCTGGTGCAGGCGCAGGGTAACGTCGGCGTCTTCGGCGGCATAGAGGGCAGCGTCCTTGATGGCCACCTGGTCGAAGGTCAGCTGTTTGGCACCCTTGCCGGCGATATCTTCGAAGCTGATGGTCTTGTGGGACAGATACTTGAGGGACAGGCTGTCCATGTCGTGGCGGCCGGCCACTGAGTTGAACACATAGCTTTCCAGCATGGTGTCAAAGGCGATGCCCCTGAGGGTGATGCCGTGGTTGGCCAACACGCTCATGTCGTACTTGAGGTTCTGCCCCACCTTTTTGTGGTCGTCGCTTTCCAGCAGGGCCCTGAAGGCGTCCAGCACCAGGCCCCTTTCCAGTTGGGGGGTCTCGTCCAGCAGGCTGTGGCCGAAGGGAATATAGGCTGCGTCCCCGTCCGCCAGGGCCACGGAAAAGCCCACCAGGTCGGCCACCATGTAATCCAGGGCCGTGGTTTCGGTGTCGAAGGCGAACAGCTCGGCCTTTTCCAGTTTGGCGATCCACTCCTTGAGGGCCGCCTCGGTGTTGACCAACTGGTATTGGCTGCGGTCTATGCCGGCCGGGTCCTCGATGGTTTCTTCTTCGGCGTTGCCGGTGCTGGCCTGTGTCGGGTTTTGCTCCGGGGCCTTGCCTTCCAGGGCGTCCGACAGCCAGCGGCGGAACTCGAGCTTGCCGTACCATTCCACCAGGGCGTCACGGTCTTCGGCCTTGATGCGCATGTCCAGCTGCTCTTCGCTCAAGTCTACGTCGGTCTTGATGGTGGCCAGCAGGTAGGAGAGGCGGGCCTGGTCTTCGTTGTCGGCCAGCTTCTTGCCCATGGTCTTGGCGCCACGGAAACTGAGCTCGGCGATTTTCTCGAGGTTGTCGTAGAGGGCGTCCATCCCCCCTATGCCTTGCAGCAGGCCAAGGGCGGTCTTCTCGCCGACCCCGGGTACTCCGGGGATGTTGTCCACCTTGTCCCCCATCAGGGCCAGGAAGTCGATGATGAGCTCGGGGCCTACCCCGAATTTTTCCACCACCCCGGCCGGGTCCAGGACGCTGTTGGTCATGGTGTTGATCAGGGTCACCTTGTCATCCACCAATTGCGCCATGTCCTTGTCGCCGGTGGAGATCAGCACGTGGCGGCCCTCGGCGGAGGCTTTCTTGGCCAGGGTGCCGATGACGTCGTCCGCTTCCACCCCTTCGATGATGATCAGCGGCAGGCCCATGGCCTTGACCAGGGCATGCAGCGGCGCCACCTGGCTGCGCAGGTCGTCGGGCATGGAGGGGCGGTGGGCCTTGTACTGCTCGAAAAGCTCGTCACGGAAGGTTTTGCCCTTGGCGTCGAACACCACCGCCATCTCGGAGGGGTTGAACTGGCGCAACAGGGACTTGAGCATGTTGACCACCCCGTAAACGGCGCCGGTGGGCTCCCCCTGGGAGTTGGTCAGGTGCGGCGGTGCATAGTAGGCACGGTAAAGATAGGAAGAGCCGTCTACCAGGATAAGGGGGTTGTCGGGAATGGTTGCCATGATGGGAGTCCAGGTGATCCTTAATGGCGCCAAGGATGCCACAGCGCTGGCCCTGAGGAAACGTAAGGGCGCCCAAAGAAGGGGGATGGCAGGAGGTGTTTCGGCCTGTGGATAAGTCTGTTGAATAAATAAGAGGCAGCGGCCATTCTCGGCGGATGGCGCTGTGGGGAGTCACGCTACAAGCGGCGCCACAGCTGGCGTCAGCGGTAAGAGTTAAAGGGTGATGGAAATGTGGATAGCCTGTCCTTGCTTGTGAATAACCAAAATCCTTTTTGTTAGTCGAATGGGGCTGTGTTTTGACACACAAGGATGCAGTCTAGCACTGCCTAAAAGATGTGCAATAGCCAATTTGGCCGGGTGAACGGTGACAGGGTCGCCAGGCCTGACCTACCATGGCTTGGAAGAATTAGGAGGTAAGGATGAAAAAAGTCGCAGTGATTTTGAGCGGTTGCGGTGTCTTTGATGGCGCCGAGATCCACGAGTCCGTGCTGACCCTGCTGGCCTTGGCCCAGGCCGGTGCCCAGGTGCAGTGCTTTGCACCCAATGTGGACCAGCACCATGTGATCAACCACCTGACCGGGGAAGAGATGGCCGAGCGGCGTAATGTGCTGGTGGAAGCGGCGCGGATCTGCCGGGGGGAGATTAAGGACGTCAAAGGCCTCAAGGCCGCTGATTTTGATGCCCTGATCCTGCCTGGCGGCTTCGGTGCCGCCAAGAACCTGTCGGATTTCGCCTTCAAGGGTGCCGAATGCCAGGTGCAGCCCGATGTGCTGGCTGCCTGCCAGGATTTTGCCCAGGCCGGCAAGGCGGCGGGTTATATCTGCATAGCGCCAGCCATACTGCCTCGGGTTTATGGCCAGGGTGTTGAGGGCACCATAGGCACGGACCAAGCCACTGCAGGGGCCTTCGATGCCATGGGCGGTGTGCACCAGGCCTGCCCGGTAGACCAGTTCAGGGTCGATGAGGCCCGCAAGGTGGTGTCTACCCCGGCCTACATGCTGGCGGGCAACATTCTGGAAGCCAAGAGCGGCATCGACAAGCTGGTAGAGGAAGTGCTGCGCTTGGCCTGACATGGCATGTGACTTGGCCGGCGGCTTCTGCTAGCTTGGCTAAGTGATTGAAAGCCACGGAGGCGACTTGAGCGGAACTCTGGTCCAGCGACTATTGACGGTCGCCTTCGCGTATTTCGTGGCAGGCTGGTTGGGTATCCAACTGGCCTTGCCTCCAGGTTACGCCAGCCCCATCTGGCCTGCTGCCGGTGTGGCCCTGGTAGCCCTCCTCACCTGGGGCCATCGCATCTGGCCCGGTATCTTCTTCGGTTCCTTCCTCACCAACGCCCTGGTGGTGGGCCAGCCTGAAGCCCTGCTGTCGGGTCTTTGGTCCGCCTGGCTGGTGCCCCTGGCCATCGCCAGCGGTGCCACCCTGCAAGGGCTGTTTGGTGCCTGGCTGCTGGCGTACAAGCGCCGTTGGCAGTTGGCGACCCTGGGAGAGATCCTGCAGTTGATGGGCAAGGGGGCCCTGCTCAGTTCGGTGGTGGCCGCCAGCATAGGCCAGGTGACCCTGAGCCTGGCGGGGGTGAATCCCCCCGGTGTAGCCTTGACCGGCTGGCTGACCTGGTGGACGGGAGACGCCATGGGGGTGGCCCTGCTGTCCCCCTTTATTCTGCTCTGGGCCAACAGGCCTGGCCGCTCCCGGCTGCTGTGGACAGGCTTGACCATGGTGATGCTGGTGGCGGGGCTGTTGTGGAGCACCCAGCAGATCGCCAGCAGCCAGCGCAGCAGGGTGGGGCTGGAACTGCAGCGCCAGTCCGACGTGCTGGCGGCGGCGGTACAGTCCCGTACCGACCATTACCTCAATTCCCTGACCGGCCTGGCCCAGATCTTCCGCAGCTCGGAACATGTATCGCGGTTGGAATTTCACCGAGCGGCCAGCGAGCTGTTACAGGAAATGCCGGGCCTGAGGGCCTTGGAATGGGTACCCAGGGTCGCTCATCAGGAGCGCCTGGCCATGGAAGAGAAGGCCAGCAGCGAGCTGGGCAGGGCTTTTCATTTTACGGTGCAAGGCCCTGACGGCAAGATGATACCGGCCCCGCCTACCGCCTTTTACTACCCCATCTATTACCTCGAACCCCTGGAAGGCAACGAAAGGGCTCTTGGCTATGCGCCAGGCTCCCATCCCGGCCGCGAGGCCGCCATGACCAGGGCCATGGTGTCGGGCCGTACTAGCCTGAGCGATGTGCTGTCCCTGGTGCAGAGCAAGAACGGCAAGAGCTTCCTGGCCTTCAGGGCGGTTCGCCATGCCGATGGCACCATGATGGGGTATGTCTTGGCGGTGATCGACGCCAACTCTGTGCTGAGCGGCGCCTTGAATGCCATAGCTCAGTCCCCCTTGCAGATGTCGGCCCAGGACAAGGCGTCACAGCAGTATTTCCTGCCGCCGCCCTCGGAGGATTTCGATACGGGCCAGGGCCTGTGGGTGGA
Organism: Gallaecimonas xiamenensis 3-C-1; assembly: GCF_000299915.1. NCBI lineage: Bacteria > Pseudomonadati > Pseudomonadota > Gammaproteobacteria > Enterobacterales > Gallaecimonadaceae > Gallaecimonas > Gallaecimonas xiamenensis. The sequence goes on along the minus strand of NZ_AMRI01000013.1, from coordinate 19,813 downwards.
GCGCAGCCTCAGCAGCGGCGGTCGTGAATGGCTGCTGCGGTTCCACTACCCCGACTACTATGTGCTGACCCAGGCCAATGCCGGCCTCTGGCTGATCCTGGTGGGGGGGTTGCTGCTGGTGTCTGTGGTGGGCTGTACCGTGCTGCTGGTGACCGGCCAGGCCTTTGTGATCGGCAAGCAGGTCAGGCTGCGTACCCGCGAGTTGGAACAGGCCAACCAGCGCATTCGTGAGCGGGAGCGTTTCCTGGGGTCCCTGGTGGAAAACCTGCCGCTGACCCTGCAGGTAAAAAACGCCGATGACCTCACCTATGTGCAGGTCAACCGCGCCGCCGAGGATTTGCTGGGCCGCAGCCGTGACCAACTGATCGACAGCTCGGACCGGGACTTACTGCCCGAGGCCGAAGCCGAGGCCACCATCGCCAGCGACAGGGCCGCCATCCACAGCGGCCGCCTGCAGCTGGTGGACAAGGAAGCCTTCACCACCCCCAACGGGGTGCGCTGGCTGCGCACCCGTAAGGTGCCCCTTTGTGATGATGAGCAACAGGTAAGGCATCTGCTGATACTGCGGGAAGACATCACCGAGGCCCTGATCAACGAAGACCAGGTGCGGGAGCTCAACAGGGCCCTTTCCGAACGCAACCACGAGCTGGCCGAAGTTAACCAGCGTCTGGAGCAGCTGTCCCGCATCGACGCCCTCACTCAACTGGTTAACCGCCGCATTTTCGACCAGGAATTGGAAGAGGAATGGCTTCGTTGTGCCCGCCAGTCCCAGCCCTTAACGGTGCTGATGATCGATATCGACTTCTTCAAACGCTTCAACGACAGTGCCGGCCACTTGGAAGGGGACCGTTGCCTGCAACAGGTGGCTTTCCTGCTGATGTCGTCGGTGCGCCGGGCCGGCGACGTGGTAGCCCGTTACGGTGGTGAGGAATTCGCCATGATCCTGCCCGGCTCCGGCCTGCTGGAGGCCAAAGGGCTGGCCAACAAGATCCAGGCCAATATCCGCCAGGCGGCCATACGCCATCCAGACTCTCCCATCAGCAGCTGGGTGACCCTGTCCATCGGCATTGCCAGCGGCTACCCCAGCGGCGATCTCAAAGGGGTTAAACCCCTGCTGGAACAGGCGGACAAGGCTCTTTACCAAGCCAAGGAAGGTGGACGAGACCGTTACCAGTGCGTGCAGGTTGAAGGACAGCGCCAAAAGGTATTCTGAGGATAAAAACAGGCCGGCATGGTCGCCGGCCTTTTTCCATATGGAAGCAATGTGAGCAATGTCGTGCGATGCAGCCAAAGCCTCTTGAATGCATCAGTGCGTAACTGGAACGCACCTCAAATGATAATGGTTCTTATTTAATTGTCAAGGCACCCTGTTGATCTTTTCGCCTCAAGCCCTTAGTCGTTGAGTCCCGTCGCCGTTCCCGCTCATAATGGGCCCATGCCCAGTATCAATCGCATCCTTTACTTGTTGAAAACCCGAGGTGAGCAGACAGCCCAAGTGCTGGCGGCTGATCTTGGGATGACCGCCATGGGCGCCCGTCAGCACCTGCTTGCTGCAGAGCAGCAAGGCCTGGTGGAAAGCTTTATGGAAAAGCGCAGCATTGGCCGCCCGGCCAGGGTTTGGCGGCTGACCGAAGCTGGCCATGCCCGTTTTCCCGAGCGTCATGCTGACCTGACCCTGACCCTGATCGAAGGGGTAAAAAGCCTGTTCGGCGACAACGGCCTGGACGCCCTTATCGGCCACCGGGAGCAACAGATGCGCGAGGCTTATCGTCTGGCCATGGCGCCCCTGTCCAGCCTGGCAGCCAAGGTGGAACGCCTGGCGGAGCTGCGCAGCGCCGAAGGCTACATGGCGGAGGTGGAGCAGCCTGAAGAGGGGCGCTGGTTGCTGATAGAGAACCATTGCCCCATCTGTACGGCAGCCCAGCACTGCCAGCAGTTCTGCCGGTCAGAGCTGGCCCTGTTCAACGAATGCTTCGCCGGTGACGCCAAGGTCAGCCGCACCGAACATCTGCTGGCGGACGGCCGCCGCTGCGTTTACCTCATCGAAGCCCAGGGCTGAGGCTCAGGCGGCGGCCGGTCTCGGCTCCGCCCATTTGAGCAACCAATTGAGCAGCACCCCGTAAAGCGGCAAGAAGAAAACCAGGCTTATCAGCAGCTTGAAGCCGTAATCCATCCAGGCGATCTGCAGCCAGTGGCTGGCCATAAAGGGATCGTCACTCTGGTAGAAGGCCGCAGAGAAAAACACCAGGGTATCGAAGAGGTTGCCCAGCACGGTGGAGGCGGCCGGAGCCAGCCACCATGGCCCCAGACGGCGCATGCGGTTAAAGATCTGCACATCCAGTACCTGCCCCAGCACATAAGCCAGGAAAGATGCCAAAGCGATCCGGGCCACGAACAGGTTCAAGGCCCCTGCTTGCTCGAAACCGGCAAAATTGCCCTGGGGAAAGAGCACACTGACCCCGTAGCTGACAAAGAGCGCCGGGATCATGGTCCAGAAAATCACCCGCCGGGCCGGTTCGGCCCCCAGCAGCCTGACCGTCAGATCTGTGGCCAGGAAGATAAAGGGAAAGGTAAAGGCGCCCCAGGTGGTATGCAGGCCCCAAAGGGTGAAGGGCAGTTGCACCAGATAGTTGGAAGCGGTGATCACCAGGATGTGGAAGGCGATCAGTTTGGCCAGGTAACGGCCTTGGGAAGCAGTCAGCATGAGCTTACCTTTTTGATAGCGGGGTGAGGGAACCCGGGTTGACGATTGACCGCTCCTTGAGCGGGCCGTTAGGGTAGTGCCTGGTTTGCCGGAGATCAAGATGCGCCTTGCCCTGAATCTGTTCGCTCTTTCCCTAGGTTTGGCCCTGTTGCCGGCCGTTGTGCTCTTTTCGGGTTGGCATTGGCAGGTAGCGGCCATGGCCGACCAGGCGCCTGCCTGGCTATGGCTGACCCTGAGCGGTTCTTTTCCCATGGCCATCATGACATCACTGCTGGTGCTGGCCTGGCTCAAGTGGCGGCTGGGGTGGTCTTGGCGCACCACTGGCCTGCACGGTCTTTGCCTGGCCTGTGCCCTGGTGGCCGGCCAAGGGGTTAAAGGGGTGCTCAAGCACAGCTTTCAGGAGCCCCGTCCCTATGTACAGTACCTGGACCAGCAGCATCAGGGGCAGTTCTACCACCTGGACAGCCTGGCCCAGGAGCGGCTGATCGACGCGGCCCCCATTCCCGGCTGGCTAAAGGGCCACTGGCGCGCCGAACGGGGTTATTCGCTGCCTTCCGGGCATACCCAATTTGCGGTTACCCTGGCGCTGTTTGCCATAGTGCTGTTCTGGCGGGCCAGGGCCTGGCTCAGCGGCGCTTTGATGCTGGCCTGGGCGCTGGCAATGATGGCGTCGCGCCTGGTGTTGGGCATGCATTGGCCCTTGGATCTGTTGTTGTCCCTGAGTTTTTCCTGGCTGCTGGTGTGGCCAGCCCTGGCTGTCAGTCAGTCGGGCAGGCAACTAGGCAAGATATCTGATCAGTGAAAGGCAAATGCTTTTTTTGGTTGACGACAGCTGTATAAAGAAACGACACTAGCCGTCTTAGATGTTGATGAATTGTTTGAATTTTGGGCTACAGCGTCATCATTTGCGACGACTCCCGCCTTGCCCGTAATTTTCTGGCACGCTCGCTTCCCAGCGGTTTTGCCGAGCAGCAGCATTTTGCTGCCAGTGGCCGAGAGGCCCTGGCGCTGATTGCTGAAGGCAAAGGGGATCTGTTGTTTCTCGACTTGAACATGCCAGACTTGGACGGCTACCAGGTACTGGCGCAGCTGCGTGCCCAGTCGTCACGCTGCCAGGTGGTGGTGATCTCCGGCGACGTCCAACCCAAGGCCAGGGAGAAAGTACTGGCCCTTGGAGCGCTAAGCTTCCTGCAAAAACCCCTGAACCGTGACGATTTGCTTGCCGAACTGGTGGCCCTTGGCCTGTGCAGCGAGTCCCTCAGTGAGGCGCCCCCCTCACCCCAGGAGTCCATTGCCGGTACCGACCGCATGGAAGTACTCAGGGAAGTGGCCAACGTCGCCATGGGCCGCGCTGCCGGCCTGATGGCGGGCATCTTCAATGTCTTCGTACAGATCCCCGTGCCCCGCATTCAGGCTATGACCGCCAGCGAGCTCTGTGCCCTTATCGACCAATGGCAAAGCCGCCCCGGCCACCAGGTGATCAGCCAAGGCTTTGTGGGGGCCGGCATCTGTGGCGAAGTGCTGATGGAATTGTCCAGCGAAGAAGCCCACCGTATCGCCGCCCTGATGAGCCTCAGTAGCCGCCAGCCCGAAGAGAGGGCGTTGATGACAGAGCTGTCTTCCATCCTGATCGGTGCCTGCCTCAAGGGTATTGCCTCCCAGTTGGAACTGGAATTCAGCCAGGGCCATCCCATCATCCTGGACCGCACTGACCAGAGAGTGCTGGCGGAATTGGGGGACAAAGCGGTGCTGTGTATCCGTTTTGGCTACCAGATCCCCGACGAAGAGGTACACCAGGAACTGGTGTTGCTGGTCACCCCTGACTCTCTGCCGGCCCTGGAAAGGCGCCTGACCCAGTTGGTGAACTGAGATGATGAGCCTGTCCCTTCTCGAACTGCAGCAACTGTTGGGGGTCCTCAAGTACCTGGACGTGGGCCTGCTGGTGATGGACAGGCACTTCATCGTTACCTTCTGGAACGATTTCATGGCCAACCATTCCGGCAAGGCGGCCCGGGACGTGGAAGGGCAGGAACTGTTTGCCCTGTTCCCCGAACTGCCCCAGGACTGGCTGCGCCAGCGGGTGGAAACGGTGATGGCCCTTAACACCGTCACCTTCACCACCTGGGAGCAGCGGCCCCACCTCTTTGCGTTCAGCTCCTACCGGTCATTAACCGGCAGATCCAGCGCCATGTACCAGAACCTGACCTTCATGCCCATTGCCGGTGCCGACGGCAGCGTCGACAAGATAGCCCTGGTGGTTTACGACGTGACCGAAGCGGCCAACTCCCGCCTGGCCCTGGAAGACATGAACCAGCGTTTGTCGGTGCTGTCCCGCACCGATCCCCTGACCGGCCTGCTCAACCGCCGCTCTTGGGAGGCGATGCTGGCCGAGGAATATGCCCGCTGCCGCCGTTCTGGCCGCACCAGCACCCTGATGATGTTCGATATCGACCACTTCAAGCAGGTCAATGACACCCACGGCCACCAAGCCGGCGACATGGTGTTGCAGCACACCGCCACCTTGCTGAGCAACAAGCTGCGCACCACTGACAAGGCAGGGCGCTACGGGGGCGAGGAATTTGCCTTGCTGTTGACCGACACCGATGCCGTCCAGGCCTGCCAACTGGCCGACCGCCTTTGCACTGCCCTGGCCGCGCGGCCGGCGCGGCTGGACGGCAAGCCCATCACCATTACCATTAGCGCCGGTATCGCCCAACTGACGGCCGACATGGGCGACGCCCAGGCCTGGGTCAAGGCCGCAGACGACGCCCTCTACCAGGCCAAGAGTGCCGGGCGCAACACCACCAAGGTGGCCAGTTAAAGCGGCTGTTCAGCCCAGCTTGGCCCACTTGGCCAAGAAGGCCAGCACTTCCAGGCCCTCATCATCTTCCGCCGCCAGCCAGGTGCTGGCGCTGAGATCTTCATATTCCAGCCGCAGCTCGGTGCCTTCAAAGCTGACCCACCATTGGTGGCGGTCGGCGCCGCTTTCCTGGCGCAGTACTGTCAGTTCCAGGCGGGCCAGCCAGGGCTGGATATCGTCGGCAAAGCGCTCCCAGTCGGTATCCAGGGGCAGCAGCAGGGTGGCGTTGTCTTGGTCAAAGGCCATGGGTTACTCGTTAAAAGAATGAAGGCTTAACTGGAGCAGGACACTTCCAGGTGTTTACCCCAGTCCGGGGGCCGCTTGGCGTAGTCATCCATACCCGGCTGCTGGGTAAAGGGGTTTTGCAGCAGCTGATAGAGGTGGCGCAGCTCGCTGTGGTCTCCTTGCTCGCTGGCGGCGATGGCGTTCTGGGCCAGGTAGTTGCGCAGCACATAAAGGGGGTTTACCCCGTCCATGGCCTGGCGGCGGTCCTCGTCGGTCAGATCCTGTTCGCTAAGGCGCTTGAGGTATTGCTGGCCCCAAGCGTCGAAGCGGGCCCTGTCTACATAGTGGTCGCGACAGGGTATCAGGCTGTCGCCCTTTTGGGCCTGGCTCAGCCAGCGCAGGGCCAGGCTGTAGTCCTGGCCCTCATCGGCCAGCATGGCCAGCAGGTTGTTGATCAGCTCCACATCGTCCTGGCCGGCTTTCTCCAGGCCCAGGCGTTTGCCCATCAGCTTCAGGTAATGGCCAGCCAGGGCCGGCTGGAACTGCTTGAGGGCCGCCACCAGATCGTCCGAGGCGATCAGCGGGCTCAGGGCCATGGCCAGGCAGTTGAGGTTCCAAAGGGCAATGCTGGGCTGGGCGTCGAAGGCGTAGCGGCCGCTGTGGTCGGAATGGTTGCAGATAAGGCCAGGCTGGTAGTCGTCCAAGAAACCGTAGGGGCCAAAGTCGAAGGTGTCCCCGAGGATGGAGAAGTTGTCGGTGTTCATCACCCCGTGGGCGAAACCGTAGGCCTGCCAATAGGCGATCATCTGCGCCGTCTTGTGCACTACCCGCTCGAAGAACAGCTTGTCGGGCTGATCGGCCAAATCCGGCCAATGGCGCTCGACCACATACTGTTTCAGCCCTTTGAGTTCCTCCACCAGACCCTTGTGGAAGCAGTGTTCGAAATGGCCGAAACGGATATGGCTGCGTGCCGCCCGGGTCAGCATGGCGCCCCGTTCCACCCTCTCCCGCTGCACCGGCAGCTCGCCGGCCACCAGGCACAGGGCGCGGGTAGTGGGGACCCCCAGGTGAAAAAGGGCTTCGGAGGCCAGAAACTCACGAATGGAGGAGCGCAGCACGGCCCGGCCGTCACCGCCACGGGCATAGGGGGTGGGGCCGGCCCCCTTGAGGTGCAGATCCCAGAATTGGCCCTGGTTGTCTTTGATTTCCCCCAGCAACAGGCCACGACCGTCCCCCAGGAAGGGGTTATAGACACCGAACTGGTGGCCGGCGTACTTCTGGGCCAGGGGCTGGGCACCGGGCAGGTCGGCCTTGCCGCCAAACCAGTCGGCCAACTGCTGCGGCTGGCCGGCCAGGCCGAATTGTGTGGCCAGGGGCTCATTGAGCAGCAGCAGCTCCGGGGTATCGAAGCCGGCCGGAGCCTGGGCGCTATACAGGCTGGGAAAGTCCCGCGCGAAGCGGTTATCGAACATCAGGGCCATGGCTCCTCCTCAAGGCTTTAGTGTCCCATAGGGCCAGGGTTGGAAATAAATCGACTTTATAGAATGGTTGAGTCAATTTTCGTCGCTTTTTGTTCGATTATCTCTAAGCCATCATGAGCCCATCAACATTGAGGAGGTTCAAATGCGTATTCGTAAAGCCCAAGACCGCCTGCCCACCCATATCGGCTGGCTGGACTCCAAGCACACTTACTCTTTTGGCCACCACTACGATCCCCAGTGGACAGGTAGCGGCGCCCTGCTGGTGATCAACGACGACACCGTCGCTCCCGGGGCCGGCTTCGGTACCCATGGCCACAGCGACATGGAGATCATCTCGGTGGTGCTGGAAGGCAAGCTGACCCACAAGGACTCCCAGGGCAACATCGGCCACCTGGTGCCGGGCATGGTGCAGCGCATGTCCGCCGGTACCGGTATTCGCCACAGCGAATACAACGGCTCCGACAGCGAACCTGTGCACTTCCTGCAAATCTGGATTGCCCCCCACAGCCGTGGCCTGGACCCCAGCTACCAGGAAGCCGAAGTACCTGAGCAACAAGGCAAAGTGGTGTTGGCAGGGGAAGGTGGCTTGTTGGCCATCAACCAGGACGCCGAACTGGCCCAGTACCGCCTGGAGGAAGGCGACGAAGTGAGCTTCAAGGCCCAGAGCCGCCGCAAGCGTTATCTCCATGTCATCGAGGGTGGCATTGCCAGCGGAGAGCTGCTGCTGGGCCCGGGGGACGGCCTGGAGCTGAGCGCCGGTGAAGAAAAGGCGTTCGTGGCTCAAGCCGGTACCCGCTTCCTGGCCTTTGACGTCCCCGCCTGATGCCGGTCATGGCTTAATAAAAAAGGGCAGCCTGATGGCTGCCCTTTTTTATTAAGCCACCTTGCGGCCGACCAGTAGGGGAATGCATTCCACTATGGCATCGAAGGCCTGGATATTCTGGTGCCCACGGCAGAGCGCCACGGCCCCCTCTATGCTGGCGATGATGCTAAGGGCCAGGGTTTGCGCCGCCGTGGCCCCATGGCCCAGGGTCAACAGGTGTTCGGCCAGTAGCCGTTGCCAGGCGCTAAAGGCCTGGGATACTGCCGCCGTTACCTGTTCTGCTTCTGGCTCCTGGGAGGCCTCGATGGCCGCCGCCACCACCGGGCAGCCAAAACGAAACTGCGAATCCAGCAGGCGCTGGCGCCACTGCAGCAAAAAGGCCTGCAGGCCGTTCTGCGGGTCTTGTGCCAGGCAAGCCCTTAACCGGGCCAAGGTTTGCTGCCCGGCCCAGTCGATGGCTTCCGCCACTATCTGGTATTTGCCGCCGGGAAAGTTGTGGTAGGTGGATCCCAGCGGCGCCTTGGCAAACTTGGTGACCTCACGAATGCTGACACCCTGCAAGCCGTGCATGGCCAGCATGGACGCGGCCGCTTCGATGACCCGCTGACGTCCGTCCGAGGCGTTCTTACTCATAGGTCCACACCCTTGTTATAACAATCGTCATAGGTTAGCATCTGAGTCAACTTAAGACACTTGTTATAATGCGAGGCGCAGATGGAATCCGTGTCGTTTTACACCGCCGATCAATACCGGCTGCAGGGTTATCGCTACCCGGCGCAAGGACCATTGCAGGGGCGGGTGATCGTGGCCGGCGCCACCGGTGTGCCCCAGGGTTTTTATCGTCGCTTTGCCCAGTTTGCCAGTGAGCAGGGCTTTGAAAGCCTGACCTTCGACTACCGGGGCATTGGCGAGTCAAAACCACCCAGCCTCAAAGACTTTGAGATGGATCTTTTGGATTGGGGCAAGCGCGACCTGGCAGCGGCGGTGGACCTTATGGCCAAAGGGGATGCACCGCTCTTTGTCATCGGCCATTCCTACGGCGGCCATGCCTTCGGCTTGCTGCCCAATCACCACAAGGTGGCGGGGCTCTATGTGTTCGGTACCGGCGCTGGCTGGCATGGCTACATGCCACGGCTGGAGCAGCTCAAGGTGCTGACCATGTGGCACCTGGTATTGCCGGTGCTGACCTGGTGGAAGGGTTATTGCGCCTGGAAGGTGCTCGGCATGGGGGAAGATCTGCCAAAGAATGCCTTCTTGCAGTGGCGCCACTGGTGCCGTTATCCCCACTACTTCTTTGACGACCCGGCCATGGCCGGCATCGACCAGCTCTACCGGTCGGTACAAAGCCCCATAGTGGCCGCCAATGCCCTGGACGACCTCTGGGCCATGCCCGAATCGCGGGACGCCTTCATCCAGCACTACAGCCAGGCCCCCATCACCAGGGTCAACCTGTCGCCCAACGCCCTGGGCGGCCGCATTGGCCATATGGGGTATTTTCGCAAAAACGCCGCGCCCCTGTGGCAGGCCAGCCTCGATTGGTTCAAGGCCCAGGCGGCCAAAGGGGAGGCGGCCTGATGTCGGCTTCTGCCTGGCTACGCGCCCTCAAATGGCTGGTGCTGGCTACCTTCCTTAGCAGCATCTTGCATTACCTCGACAACATGCTGTTCTTTGCCGACTATCCCGAGCCGGTCTGGATCAATACCCACATGATTGACCTGTTCTGGGTGTTGATGACGCCCCTGGCCCCCCTTGGGTACCTTTGGGTGAAATGGGGGCGCTACCGCGCCGGTACCTTGTTGCTGGCGGTCTATGGGCTTTGCAATATGCTGACCCTGGGCCATTACCGCTTTGCGCCCTTTACCAGCATCTCCACCAAGATCCATCTCTTTATCCTGCTCGAGGCACTGCTTGGTGGCCTCCTGGTGGCCTGGGTGCTGCTGCCCTATTGCCGCCTTGCCATTGGCCGCCCTTGAGGCACTTTTCCAGCCTTTCTAACCGGGAGCCATTATGTCTATTTCCCATCTAACCGGCTTTGAGCACCTCCAGGCCATCATCAGCGGTGATATCGCGCCGCCGAGCATTTTCGACACCATGGGCATGTACAACCTGACGGTGGGCCAGGGGGAAGTGACCCTGGGGTGCCGCGCTACCCAGCGCCACTGCAACCCCATGGGCGGGGTCCATGGGGGCTTTGCCGCTACTGTCCTCGACTCGGTAACCGGTTGCGCCGTGCACAGCCTGCTGGAAGCCGGGGTCAGTTATGGCACTGTCGACCTTGCCGTCAAAATGATGCGGCCGCTGCCCATGGATGAGGCGCTGATTGCCGAGGCCAAAGTCACCCATATCTCCCGTTCCCTGGGGATAGCCGAAGGCAGCATCCGCAGCGCCGACGGCAAGTTGCTGGCCAGCGGCTACGCCACCTGCTTTATCAAGCGCCCAAGGGGCTAGCAAGGCTGCTGCGTTTTCGCCAATGGCATGCTGAACGGCAACCCCAGGGTTGCCGTTTTTTATGGCTGGCTCTGCTCCAGTGGCCCCACCCAGCTGAAGGCCCGGGCCAGGAAGGCCGGTACCTGGTTTTGCACCATCAGGCCGTGGGCCATGATCAGCCGCTGTGGTTGCCAGGCCAGCAGCTGCTGCACATGGCGCCTGGCTTGTGTCTTGCTGAACAAGAAGCTGAGTCGCCAGTCCAGGGGCATCTTGCCGTTGGGGGCCAGTATGCCGGCCCAGGCCGCCAGTCGCCGCTTCAAGGGGGTAAAGGTTTCGGGGGCAAAGTTTTCCACCAGGTCGGTGACGATCAGTGTCCGCGACGGCTGGTGCAGGAACACCGCTTCTTCCATGGCCTTGGACCCGGTAAAAAGCAGGGCGCTGATCTCGGGCCAGGGACTGGTGAAGTGCTGGTCCAGGCAATGCTGGAAGGTGAGGTCCGGGCGTTTGGCCATGACGCCCTTGGTGCCGAAGCTCAAGGCCCCTGGATACTGCTGCTGCCATGCCTGTAGAAACAGGTGGTGCAGTTGGTTGGGGGCTATCAGGTAGGCCACCTGGCCCAGGGCGTCAACCTCGGCCTTGAGCTCCGGGGTCAAGGCTATGGGGCTGTGCACCCAAAGCCGGCCATCGGCCAACCGGATCAGGGTCATACGGGTGCTGTAGGGGAGGGTGAAGAAGGGCACCGAAGGACCCTCTGCCACCCAGAGGTTTTCCGCTATCCGTTCCATGGTTATTTTTGCAGACCAAGTGGTCCATAAAAGCTACGGCGTTGGCTGAGGGCTGTCAATTCTTTATAGTCCGAGTGGTCTAAAAAGGAGTTCCCATGCCAAAACGTGTCGACCATCAGCAATACCGCCAGGAACTGGCCAGCCGCGCCGTGGCAGTCTTTCGGGCCAAGGGTTACCACGGCCTGAGCATGCGGGCCATGGCCGATGCTCTGGGGGTGTCAAAGGGAGTTCTCTATCACTACTTTGCCAGCAAGGAAGCGCTCTTTGCGGCCAGTTCGGTCTACGGCACCGCCCTGCCGGAGCTGGTCTTGGCAGAACAGCCAAGCCGCCAGCAGCAACAGGCTGCCCTGGAAACCCTGGCCCTGGCCATGGAAGCCGACTTTGCCGGTGAGCTGACCCTGCTGCTGGACTACATAAGGGGCCGCGACAATGACGCCATCGCTGCCGACAGCCAACTGGCGCAGGCCAAAGCCCATTACCTGTCCGCCTTGGCGGCCATCACGGGTGAAGACAAAGCCCAAGGCGCCTTGGCCCAGATCCTGGGGGTGTTGTTGTTGCGGCTTTTTGACGGCAAGCAGACCGGCTTCGACAGCCTGGCCCCCTGGCTGGAAGGCTGATCGCCAGCCGGCCTTAGCCCTTGTTGAGGTAGTCGGTGATAAGGCCCAAAAAGGGCTCGCCGTAGCGCGACAGCTTGGTCTGGCCGACGCCACTGATGGCCAGCAGCTCGGCGTCAGAGGTAGGGAAATGGCTGGCCATCTCTGCCAGGGTGGCGTCGTTGAACACCACGTAGGGGGGCACTTCGAATTCGTCGGCCAGTTGCTTACGCAGCTTTTTGAGGCGGGCAAACAGCACCTTGTCGGCGGCGCTGTTGTCGGTGGCGCGGGTCTGTTTGACACGGGTCACCAGGCGCGGCACCGCCAGCAGCAGCGGCCGCTCCCCTTTTAGCACCGGCCGGGCCGCCTCGGTCAGCACCAGGGCACTCTGGCGGGTGATGTCCTGCATCACCAGGCCGTGGTGAATAAGCTGGCGGATGATACTGACCCAGTAATCGTGGCCCTGGTCCTTGCCCAGGCCCCAGGTGCTGAGCTTGTCGTGGCCCAGTTCCTTGATGCGGGCCGTTTGGCCACCGCGCAGCACCTCGACGATATGGCCAACCCCGAAGCGCTGGCCGGTACGGTAGATGCAGCTCATGGCCTTTTGGGCCAGTTCGGTGCCGTCCAGGGTCTGGGGCGGGTCCAGGCAGATATCGCAGTTGCCGCAGCGCTCGCCGCTGTATTGGCCGAAGTAGTTCAGCAGCACCTGGCGCCGGCAGGTCAGGCCCTCGGCAAAGCCGGCCATGGCGTTGAGCTTCATCAGCTCCACCTTCTGCTGGGCCTCGTTTTCAGAAAGCTCAATCAGGCTGCGTACCCGCGCCACATCGCCCGGCTCAAACAGCATCCAGGCCTCGGACGGCAGGCCATCACGGCCGGCACGGCCGGTTTCCTGGTAGTAGGACTCGATGTTCTTGGGCAGGTCGAAGTGGGCGACAAAGCGCACGTCCGGCTTGTTGATGCCCATGCCGAAGGCCACGGTGGCCACCACTATGTCCACTTCGTCTTTTTGGAAGGCGTCCTGCACGAACTGGCGCTCGTCATTGCTGAGCCCGGCGTGGTAGCCGGCGGCGTTAAAGCCCTGGCCCCGGAGCTTTTGGGCAATGTCGTCCACCCTTTTGCGCGAGCCGGCGTAAATGATGCCGCTCTGGCCGCGCTGGCCTTCCAGATATTGCAGCAACTGGTTGATGGGTTTGAACTTTTCCACCACCAGGTAGCGAATATTGGGCCGGTCGAAACTGGACAGGTTGAAATAGGGGTCGTCCAGGCCCAGGCGCTGCTGGATATCCTGGCGGGTGGCCTTGTCGGCGGTGGCGGTCAGGGCCATCAACGGCACTTGTGGGAAATGCCGTTTCAGCTGGCCAAGGGCCATGTACTCGGGGCGAAAATCGTGGCCCCAGGAGGAAATGCAGTGAGCTTCGTCCACCGCGAACAGGCTGATGGGGATCTCAAGGAGCCGCTGCTGGAAGTCCGGCTGGCTGAGGCGCTCGGGGGAGACATACAACAGATCCAGTTCGCCGTGATGCAGCTGGTTCAGTACCTGCCATTGCTGGTCCCTGGGCAGGGCCGAATTCAGGTAAGCGGCCCGCACCCCCATGGCCAGCAGCTGGTCCACCTGATCTTTCATCAGAGAGATCAGCGGCGAGATCACGATGGCAGTGCCGGGCAGTACCAGGGCCGGTACCTGGTAACAGAGGGACTTGCCGCCCCCCGTGGGCATGATCACCAGGGCGTCGCGCCCCGCCACCACGGCGTCCACCACCGCCTGTTGGCCTGGGCGGAACTGGTCATAGCCGAACACGGACGCCAGCACAGACTGAGGCGACTCATCGGAGGACTTCACAAAGACGGGGGCTTGGGACATGCTCATAGCGCCGGCCATTGTAATGGAAGGAGGGAGCCTTGTCTTTCTGGTGGGCCGTGATACGGCGGTTACTCAAGATAAAAATCAGCAGAATCAAAAAATTAGGTTGGAAGGAAATGACGTCTTTAACCCAAACCCCGCTAACCCGGGACGAGATCCTGGCTTTTGTTGGTGATCTTTTCACCGCCCAGATGCCCTTTAACAAGGTGCTGGGCCTGAAGGTGACCCGCTACGAGGCCGACGCAGTGGAAGTGCGCTTTGCCATGAAGAACGACCTGCTGGGCAACCCGGTACAGAAGATCCTCCACGGCGGCGTGACCGCTTCGGTGCTGGACGTGGTGGGGGGCCTGGCCGCCATCGCTTCGGTGACCGACAAATTCGACGGTGCCACCGTCAGGGAACTGGCCGACAAGTTCGGCAAGATGGGCACCATCGACATGCGGGTGGATTACCTGCGCCCGGGCCGGGGCGAGGCGTTTGTGGCCACCGCCACCATTATCCGCGCTGGCAACAAGGTGGCGGTGACCCGCATGGAGCTGCACAACGAGGCCGGCGACCATATCGCCTTCGGTACCGGCACCTATATGGTGGGTTGATGAAGTCACCGGTGCTTGCGGTCCTCAAGGTGGCGATAACGGCCTAGGCAGCCGATACCGCCAGAGTGCCGGTGCGGGCTCAGGGCCTGCCGGTCCCCACCTCGCCAGCTGCGGCATCGAGGTTTAGCAGGGTATCCACGCCCTGCGTCAATGCCGCCTGGGCGGTAACGCCATCGTCTTGCTGCTCCGCTGGGGCGTTGTGGGCGGCGTTGGCCAGTGCCTGGCTGGCGGCCATCATCAATTCGCCGGCGGCCAGCGCTGGCGCCTCGTTAGGGGTTTTGCTGTCTTCTTTGGAAACGGCGTCGGTAACTTGGCCGTTTACTGCCGTTGGCATTGCCATAATGTGCTTCCTTTTCAATTATGTGGTTAATGGTGCTCCCAGCGTCACGAGCCGCCTGCCTCCCCACAAATCCTGCGGGCGCTGAACCTACAGCCTAGAGCAAATCCTCAGCCACTGTCTTGCCTGGCTAGGTTAACGGCAATACCTCGGAGATGCCGGCTGATGGGGGCGGACTCTTGGCTATCTGTCTCACCCTGGCGGGGGTTGGTCGCAGCAAGGCAGTCTTGATGTAAATGCCTTGTTATCAATGACAAAGCCCTTCAAGGAGACGATAGCCATGCGATTGACCCTCTGCACCACCGCCCTGCTGGTTGCCTTTGGCGGCCAGGCGGCCACCCTGATCCACGCAGGCCGCTTGATTGACGGCACCGGCAAGGCGCCCATGACCGAGCGCACCGTGGTGGTGGACGGCAACCGCATCGTCGCCGTCAAGGCCGGCTACCAGGCCCCGGCCGCCGGCGACCAGGTGCTGGATCTCAAGGACGCCACCTTGATGCCGGGGCTGATGGACATGCACACCCATTTGTCCTTCCAGTTTGCCCCCGGCAGCTACAGCGAAGACTACACCCTCAACCCCGCCGACTACGCCCTGCGCTCTGTGGTTTATGCCAAAACCACCCTGGACGCCGGCTTTACCACGGTGCGGGATCTGGGGGACGCCTTCAACGTGACCGTGGCCCTGCGTAACGCCATCAACAAGGGGTTGCTGCCCGGCCCGCGCATCTACACGGCGGCCAAGGCCATTGCCACCACCGGCGGCCATGCCGACCCCACCAACGGCTCCGCCATGCACCTAATGGGTAACCCCGGCCCCGCCGAAGGGGTGATCAACGGCCCCTATGAGGCCCGCCAGGCGGTGCGTCAGCGCTACAAGGACGGCGCCGACGTCATCAAGATCACCGCTACCGGCGGCGTGTTGTCTGTGGCCAAATCAGGCCAGAACCCGCAATTTATGAATGACGAGCTGGCGGCCATCGTCGCCACCGCCAAGGACTACGGCATGAAGGTGGCGGTCCACGCCCACGGTAAGGAAGGCATGCTCAGGGCCATTCACGCCGGGGTGGACTCCATCGAACACGGCACCTACATGGACGACGAAGTCTTCAAGGCCATGAAGAAGGCGGGCACCTGGTTTGTGCCCACTATCATTGCCGGAAAGACAGCGGCGGCCAACGCCGAAATCGACGGCCTTTACCCGGAAATCGTCCGCCCCAAGGCCCGCACCATAGGGCCGCTGATCCAGGCCACCTTCGCCAAGGCCCATAAGGCCGGGGTGAAAATCGCCTTCGGCACCGACGCCGGTGTTTATCCCCATGGCCAGAACGGCCGTGAATTTGGCTACATGGTGGAAGCGGGCATGGCACCCCTGGACGCCATCCTCAGCGCCACCCGGGACGCTGCCAGTCTGCTGGGGGTCAGTGATAAGCTGGGCAGCGTTGAAGCGGGCAAGCTGGCCGACCTGGTGGCGGTGCCCGGTGACCCCCTGGCCGATATCAGGCTGATGCAGCAGGTCAGCTTTGTGATGAAAGACGGCCAGGTTTTCAAGCAGTAACGCCGGCCTGGCGCCGGTAGGAGCCCGCCTTTGTTGGATGCCAGTTTTTGGGGGCTGACGCTGATGTCGGCCTTCACCTCTTTTGTCACCGCCGCCCTTGGGGCCGGTGGTGGCGCCATCCTGATTGCTTTTATGGCGCTGATACTGCCACCGGCGGCCATCATTCCCGTCCATGGCCTGGTGCAGCTGGGGTCCAACCTGGGGCGGGGGGCCTTGTCCTGGCGCCATATTCATTGGCCTACCCTAGCGGTGTTCGCGCCCTTGAGCCTGGCCGGGGCGGCCCTTGCCAGTTGGCTGCTGGTGCAGCTGCCGGGCAGCGTCTTGCAGCTGGCCATTGCCCTTTTCGTGCTGTATCTGTGCTGGGGGCCGGCCCTGCCCAAAAGGGCCTTGGGGCGCTTCGGTTTGGGGCTGGCGGCCTTGGTGACGGGGTTTGTGTCGCTCTTTGTGGGGGCTTCAGGGCCTTTGGTGGCGGCCTTTATCAAGGCCCGCAGCGCCGACCGCTTCCAGGCGGTGGCCACCTTCGCCGGGGCCATGAGCATTCAGCACGCCCCCAAGGCCCTGGTGTTCGGCATGGCCGGCTTTGTGTTCAAGGACTGGTGGCCCCTGATCTTGAGCATGTTCCTGGCCGGCCTATTGGGGACCTGGCTTGGGCTTAAGACGCTGGGGCGCCTGTCTGAAGCGCGCTTTCATCGGCTATTTCAACTGGTGCTGACCGCGCTGGCGCTGCAACTGTTGTGGGAAGCAGCCAACGGGCCATAAGCCAGCTCAGGGTCAGGCTCAGCATCAGGGTCCACAGATCATGGGACAGGAAATGGGCACCCCGCAGCTGCTGGGCCAGGCCAAAACTCAGCCCCAGCAGCATCCCCGGCAGCCAACTCCAGCGGCGTTTGCCCAGGGCAAAGTAGAGCGCCAGCCAGGCATAGCCGCTGCTGGCATGGCCGGCAGGGAAGCACAGGCTGGCCGGCATGGTGTCCGGCCTCTGGGCAAACAGGGCAATAAAGGGCCTGTTGCCACCGAAGGACATCAGGTTCCAGGGGCAGTCCATGGGCACCAGGTGCTTGACGGTGCCCACCACCAACACCACCAGCGGCAGGGTCAGGGCCAGGTAGAGCCAGTTGCGCCGCGCCGGCTTTCGCCAGTTAAGGGCCAAGCCCAGCAGCACCACCACATAAAGCAGGGTGGTCAGGTGGCGGCCCCCTTCATGGAAGATGCCTTTGACCAGCCAATGGTTTTGCAGGCTCCACTGGCCCCCTTCCAGGCCGTACCAGAAATGGGCCAGGGCAAAGTCGGGGCCGTGCCAAATCACCAGCAGCAGGGCCAGGGCCCAGCCGCCGATCAGGGCCAGAGAATACTTAGCCATACCAAAGCCGCCAGCAGCAGGGTAATAAGGACGGCGGCCGAACCCATATCTTTGGCGCGGCCGGACAGTTCGTGGTATTCGGGGCCGATGCGGTCCACCACCGCTTCAATGGCGGAATTGAGCAGTTCCACCACCAGTACCAGCAACACGGCGGCGATCAGCAAGGCCCGTTCCAGGCCCGTTACCGGCAGGAAAAAGCTGGCGGGAACGGCCAGCAGGATAAGGCCAATTTCCTGGCGTACCGCCGCTTCGCTGCGCCAGGCGGCGCCCAGTCCCTGCATCGAGTATCGGCCTGCCAGCAGTATCCGCTTAAGGCCAGTGTGTCCGGGTTTCATACCACTCTCCCCATGGTGAAGGCGCTGAGCTTGGCCTGTGCTGCTTAGGGGAACCTTAAGGCAGGGCGGCGCCGAAGCTGTCTGGGTCAGATACCCCTGGCAACAAAGACGCCGGTATCCACGCGAAAACTGCCGTCATCAGCAAAATCGAAGTAATCACTTACCTCTGTGCTGGCCTGGCGTTGCAGGGCGCGGATGGCGTCCACCTGTACCTGGGGCGTCTGCATACGTGCTACCCAAGCGGCAAAATCCAGGGGCAGCTTGAACTGCCACTGGTCGGTGAGGGCAAAACCCGCCTCGGCCAGCAGCTGGCGCCATTGGGCCGGTGAGCCATTACGCACATGGCTGGGATCACGGAGCAATTCCAGGCTTTGCAGCCAGGTGTCCAGCAGCGGCCGGCCTGGGCTGATCACATCCATAAAGATGCCGACACCGCCTGGCTTCAACACCCGGCGCATCTGCCTGAGGCCAGCCTGGATGTCCTGCCAATGGTGGCTGCTGTAGCGGGTCATCACCAGGTCAAAGCTGGCGTCGGGGTAGGGCAACCGTTCCGCTGCCCCCTGCTTGGTCACTATGTTGCCAAGGCCGCGCCGCCCGGCTTCGGTGGCCACCAGCGCCAGCATCTCGGGACTCAGGTCGTAGGCCACCACCTTGGCTACCCGTGGCGCCACAGTAAAACTGGCATGGCCGGCGCCGCAGCCCATGTCCAATACCAGGGCTTGAGGCTTGTGGCCTACCAGCTCGGTCAGCAATGCAAGGTCTTCGCCGCTGGCATGGGTAGCACTGGCAAGATAGGCCTGGGCCATGGCACCGAACTGGCGGCTGACCAGGGCGTTATGGGGGTGTTCTGACATGAAAATCTCCCTTGGTTGGATAGGCCAGGCCATTGTTGGGAGTCAGTTAAGCTGGTACAAGATAGGTTTTTATACTGGTACAAAAGCTGCCATGAGCCCTGACGCCGCCCGCCTGCTGGGCCAGTTTATCCGTGCCCACCGTGAACGGTTGGCGCCCCCGGCCCGTGCCTTTGGCCGCCGCCGCACCCCTGGCTGGCGCCGCGAAGAACTGGCCGACGCCGCCGGGGTCAGCATGACCTGGGTCACCTTCTTAGAGCAGGGTCGCCAGGTCAGCGCTTCAGCCAACGCCCTGGCGCGCCTGGCTCAGGCCCTGCAACTGACGGCTGCCGAGCGGGCCACCCTCTTTGAACTGGCCGGGCGACGTGACCCGGAACTGCTCGACCCACCGGCCGGGGAACTGGCTGGCGAATTGCTGGCCCTGCCTGGATTGATGGCCGTACCGGCCTACCTGCTGGACCGCTGCTGGGATCTCAAAGCCTGGAACAGCGGCGCCGAGAATCTCTTTGCCGGTTGGTTGGACCAAAGCGCCGAGCGCTACAACCTCCTGGAATTTGTCTTCCTGGCACCTTTGGCCAGAACCCTTATCGCCGACTGGCCGGTCAGGGCCCAGCGGCTGGTGGCGGAATTTCGCAGCGACTTTGCCTGCCACCCGGCCGATCAGCCTTTGCAGGAGCGGGTGGAAGAGCTCAGCGCCGCCAGCCAGGAATTCAGCCGTTGCTGGCAGGCCCAGGCGGTGCAATACCGGGAAGGGGGAGAGCGAAGTTTCTTCAGGGGCGCAGTGGAGCAGCGTTTTATGCAAAGCACCCTGGTGCCCAGCGCTGCCAAGGACTGCAAACTGGTCTGCCTGCAGCCCCTGAACCAGGCATAAAAAAGCCGCCTGGCGGCGGCTTTCTTTGCTGTTACATCTGGGCCTGTATGTAATTGGGCAAGCCAATCAGGTCAATCAGGCGCAGCTGCTTTTCCAGCCAATAGGTATGGTCTTCTTCGGTGTCGGCCAGCTGCTGGCGGAGCATGTCA